>JAMPGF010000040.1 GCA_023664105.1 Butyricicoccus sp.
GCCCCTGAGGCCGCGCCCGTTCCCGAGCCGGAGGCCGCGCCCGAGGAGCTCGAGGCAGCCGGGGCCACGGCGGAGCTGGACATCGACCGCAGCGTCGTGACCGTGGAGAGCGGCGGCAAGTCCGTCAGTGAAAAGCTTAACCGCTACGACACGCTGTTATGGCTGCACGCCATTATCGAGAACAGCAACGGCGGCGGTTTTGACGCGGCAAGGCTGGAGGTTTTCCGCCGCGGGGGCGCGGATTACGAGGTCTATTTCTACCGCGACGGCGGAAAGCTCATGGGAAGCCTGACCGAGGATTTGGAGGACAGCATTGAGCTTGAAACGCTTGCCGACTTCGCCCGGTTCGCGGAAATGGCGGACGGGGAGGAGTAAAGGAAGGAGCGCGCTTCTATACATGGCCGGAAGGCCATGTATAAAGCGCGCCCATTGTTCCGTCATGGATTTTCCGCCAGCCTGCTGTGGAGGCAGGGCGAAAACTCCGAAGCGTCTCCCGAGATTAAATCCCTCTTTTGCAGGAGCAGGGCTTTTTCATTATCGTAGGTCAAAAGCCAGAGATTTTCTGTTTCAAACAGGCCGCTCATTTTTCCGTATGGGACGGCTTCTTTCTTCTCCTCGTCAGAAACAGCCATCCCGTTTTCGTCAAAGCAAACCTTCACAGCGGCTTTGGACCAGTCTACCGCCCGCCGTCCCGCCAAAAACTGGCGCGCCTGCTTTTGGCAGGATGCCGGAACAGGCAGGGGCTTTTTTTGACGGGCAAGGCAAAGCTCCAAAAGTCCGGCAACGATCGCGAAGGCTCCCGCCACGATCAGGCTGGGTATTCTCGGCTCCGTCAGGCCGGGAACTATCGCGAAAATCCCCAGAGCCAGCAGCAGGACACCGTAGACGCGGTATCGCGCGCGCCAGGCTTTCTGATTTGTTCCCTTGGCGGCATAGGAATTTAATTTGTCAGTCGCTTTCCACAGCGAAGGCACAGCATGGCGGCTATGGCTTTCCAGGCGCTGCTGAAAAAGCTCCGGCACTTCCATATCCAATGCCGGGTCGTTATAGCCGCTGATTTGGAAAAGAAACATTTTAAGCCCTCCCTTGCGCCCCGCTATGCGGGGACATTTTTTATAATTTTGATATGTCCGCTATCAGCCCGTCCACGGCCTCGCTGCGCGTAGCCCAGCTGGTGCATATACGCACAGCGTCGCGGTTCCCGTCCACTCGCTGCCAGTAGCTGAAGGCGTATTTGCCGGACAGGGCTTCCTGCTGCGCATGGGTGAGGATGGGGAAAAGCTGGTTCGTCGGCGAAGCGAACAGCAGCGGGATGCCGCGGCGTGTGAGCGCCTGCTTTATCCGCGCGGCTTCATTCACGGCGTGGGCGGACATCTCGTAGTACAGGCCGTCGGAAAACGCTTCCTCAAACTGCACGCCCAGCAGGCGGCCTTTGGCGAGCATGGCCCCGCGCTGCTTCATCATGTAGCGGAAATCCCGCGCCAGAGCGGGGTTGGTTATCACAACAGCCTCGCCGAAGAGCAGGCCAACCTTCGTGCCGCCGATGTAGAACACGTCGCAGCTTTCCGCGATGTCGCGCAGCGTCAGCTCCCCGCCGCTGCCGGCAAGGGCGTAGCCCAGGCGCGCGCCGTCGATAAAAAGCGGCAGGGCAAGTTCGCGGCAGGCCTCGCGCATTTCCTCAAGCTCGCGTTTGCTGTAGACCGTGCCGCACTCGCTGCTCTGGGAGATGTAGACCATGCCGGGCTGGACCGTGTGCTCGCGGTTTTCGTCGGACATATGGAGCTTCACGGCCTCGCGGACCTGCCCGGCGGATATTTTGCCCTCCATGTCGGGCAGGGGCAGGATCTTGTGGCCCACGGCCTCGACCGCGCCGGTCTCGTGACAGGCGATGTGCCCGCCCGCGGCGCACAGCACCCCCTGGTACGGGCGGAGGACGGACGAGATGACCGTCAGGTTCGTCTGCGTCCCGCCGACGAGAAAGTGCACCTGGGCGTCCGGCGCGGCGCACTCGCGGCGTATAAGCTCGGCGGCGCGGCGGCAGTGGCCGTCGTCGCCGTAGCCGTTGGTCTGTTCAAAATTTGTGCGCGCGAGTGCGTCGAGTATGCGCGGGTGCGCACCCTCGGTGTAATCGCTGTTAAATCTTATCATTTTCTCTGTTTTCCCCGGACATGTAGTTTTTAGAAAGTTCCACGTAGTGCCGTGCGGAGGCGGCGATCGCATCGATTTGCTCAGGGCTGAGCTGGCGCACGACCTTGCCGGGCACGCCGACGACGAGCGAGCCGTCGGGCACTGCCGTGTTTTCCCTGACCAGCGCGCCCGCGCCGACGATGCAGTTTTCGCCGATGACCGCGCCGCTGAGCACCGTCGCGCCCATGCCGATGAGCGTGTTGCTGCCCACCGCCGCGCCGTGGACTATCGCGCCGTGTCCCACGGTCACGTTGTCGCCGATGAGCGCCGGGAAGCCTGTGTCGCAGTGGACGACGGCGTTGTCCTGTATGGAGCTGGCGCGCCCCACCTTTATGGTAGCGGTGTCGGCACGCAGGACCGCGCCGTACCAGACCGAGCTCCCGGCGCCGACCTCCACGTCGCCGATGAGCGCGGCCGTTTCGGCGACGAACACGTCCGCGTCAATTTTGGGCGAAACGCCCAGGTAATCTCTTGTCATGCTGTGTTACCTTCTCATTTGAATCTTATTCTCGGGCGGTAAAACTCAAAAATTACCGCGTCGGCGTAGTCCTCAGAGCTCCGGTCGCGGCTGGTCCAGCAGAATTTCATCGCGCCAAGCGCGGAGCACAGCCGCACCATCAGCGGCAGTCTTTTTCCGCACACGCCGTAGGATATGAACTGAGGGCGGCACAGGAAATTGCCCAGCAGATTCGCCAGGGCGAAGGCGCGCAGGCGGCTCACGCCGCCGAGCTTCTTCTCCGGGGCGGAAAGCTGGCCGCGCAGGATCTCCGGCGCATTTTTGCGCCACCAGCGCAGGAGAAGCGGGTTGAAGCTCTGCACGCATACCGGGCCGGAGTAGCAGCGGACGAGCTCGTACACCCGCTCGCACAGCTCCGTGTCGCGCCCGCCGCTTTTCAGCTCCAGCACCACGGGCGCCTTGCCGCCGGCAACGGCGAGCACGTCGGAGAGCAGAGGCACGGTATCCCGGGTCCGGCCCAGGCGCAGCTTTGAAAGCTCGGACCAGTTCATCTCCTCCACCTTGCCCGGGCTGGCGCACATGCGTCCGGTGTCCTCGTCATGGAACACCACGGCCCGCCCGTCGCGCGTCAGGCGCACGTCGCACTCGATGGCGTAGCCGCCGTCCACCGCGGCACGAAAGGCGCTGAGCGAGTTTTCCGCGACGCTGCCGTCGGTACGGTGCAGCCCCCGGTGGGCGATGTTGCGGCCCATGAAGGGGGCCTTTTTGCTCTCCCTGGCGCGGCCCGGGGCCGCGGCAAAAACCGTCACAGCAGCGGCTGCCGCGAGCGCGGACGCAATCGGGAGCGCTATTTTCAGGGCTTTTTTCATTGTTCTGCCTCCATATCCGTCCGCTCCCCGAAGGAGAGCGTGTGTTGTCAATGATTGAAGATTATACCATATTGGGGCCGCGCGGTCAATCGCGGCCTGAAAAAAGTCCCTGTCAAACCTAAGAGCTTATCGCGAAATCAGGCGTGTGCAGATCGCATAGTTGCGCAGGCTGTTTTTCCGGGGCAGTACTCGCAGCCCATGTTTCCCATGGCGCCGTATACCCAGCGGTCCATGAGCGTGTATGTCTCCCTCTCGCGGCAGCCCATGTCCGGCCCGGGGGTGGGCTCAGGGGTGGGCTTGGGCGCGGGTACGGGCGCGGGGGTGGATTCCGTCGCCGGAGCCGGTGAGGACGTATTTACCGGCGCGCTCTGGGCGCAGGCGGCAAGCAGAATATTGAATATCATAAACAGCAGTACGGCCAGCCGTACTTTTTTTCGTTCCATTTTTTGATTTCCTCCTCAGAATTTGCCAGCCGGCCTATTGTATCACCGCCGGGGCAACAGCGCAAGTGTTTTAGCACTTTTGCGGCGCGCGGAATAGAATGTAGCAGCAAATTCTGAAAGGATGATAGCTTTGGAAATATACGTTGTGAAAAGCGGCGACACGCTCTATGGCATTGCACGCCGCTTTTTCGTTTCTATGGATGAAATAATCTACGCAAACCAGCTGAAAAACCCCGGTGTGCTGGCCGTGGGGCAGGCGCTGGTCATTCCGCTGTACGATATCTCCCACACCGTCTCGCGCGGCGAGAGCCTCTACTCCATCGCGCGGCGCTACGGTGTGAGCGTGGAGGCACTGCTGCGGGCAAATCCCGAACTTGGCAGCTCCGGGCGCATCTACCCCGGGCAGGTGCTCACCGTACCGCGCGGCGACAGCCCGCGCCTGGGCAGGATCACCGTAGACGGCTACGCCAGCAACATCTCCGAGAGCACGCTCAGCCAGTCCCTGCCGTACCTGACTTTCCTGTCCCCCTTCTCCTACCGCGCCGGCGCCGATGGCTCGATTACGCCGAGCTTCAATGTTGACGCGTCTCTGGCCGCGCGGTATGACACCGCGACGATGATGGTCGTGACAAATCTCAAGGAGTCCGGCGGCTTTTCCAGCGACATTGCCCACGCTCTTTTGACCGAGCAGGGGGCACAGGACAATTTTCTCAGGAACGTGCTGGCTACGCTGCGCGCCGGGGGATATTTCGGGCTGAGCCTTGATTTTGAGTACGTCTATCCCTTCGACCGGGGCAGCTTCAACCAGTTCCTCACGCGGCTTGCCGATGCCCTGCACGAAAACGGCTACATACTCATCAGCGCGCTGGCGCCAAAGCTCTCGGCTGACCAGGAGGGTTTTCTTTACGCCGCGCACGACTACGCACACCACGGGGCGACCTCGGATTATGTGGTGCTGATGACGTATGAGTGGGGTTACACATACGGCCCGGCGATGGCAGTGTCGCCTATAAACATGGTGCGGCGGGTGCTGGACTACGCCGTGACGGAGATTCCCGCGCGGAAGATCCTCATGGGCGTGCCGAACTAC
The DNA here is from genome assembly GCA_023664105.1 of Butyricicoccus sp. Lineage (GTDB taxonomy): Bacteria > Bacillota > Clostridia > Oscillospirales > Oscillospiraceae > JAMPGF01. Next base: position 5,047 of record JAMPGF010000040.1, read on the forward strand.
GGCTACAACTGGACGCTGCCCTTCGTCCAGGGCACGGCGGCGAAGTCTATCACCAATGTCGGCGCGGTGACGTTGGCCGGGCAGGTGGGCGCGCGCATCCGGTTCGACGAGACGGCTCAGGCCCCGTTTTTCCGCTATTACGACGGCGACGGGAAGCAGCACGAGGTCTGGTTCGAGGACGCGCGAAGCATACGCGCAAAGCTCCGGCTGGTGAATGAGTACGGCCTGGCGGGGATAAGCTTCTGGAACCTCAACAGCCTGTTCCGGACTAATTTCCTGGTGCTGCAATCCATGTATAACGTTGAGAAGGTCATTTAACAGCAGCGCGCGGCGATGCCGCGCGCTTTTTTTATAATGTCTTGTAATTCATGCATGTTCGTGCTATAATTTATTATATGTGTTAATTTTGACATGTTATGGCTTTATTCGACTCTTACTGATAAAAGGACAGGTTAAGCTTTGGTTTTCAGTTCTGCGATTTTTCTGTTCGCGTTTCTGCCGCCGGTGTTTATTGTCTACCGGCTCCTGCCGGGGCTGCGGGCTAAAAATGCCTGGCTGGCGCTGGCGAGCATTGTGTTTTACGCCTTTGGACAGCTGCAATATGTGCCGCTGTTTCTGCTGTCCGTCGCGCTCAACTACGGCTTCGGGCGGCTGCTGCAATTGCGGCTTGGCTGCCGGCGCGCGCTGGCCGGCGCGGCTGTCATGCTCAACCTCGGCGTCTTGTGCTTGTTCAAGTACACGGACTTTTTGCTCGGCGCGGTCAACTCCCTTACGGGCGCTTCCATTCCCCTGCCGGGCATCACGCTTCCTATCGGGATCTCATTCTTCACCTTCCAGGGCTTGTCCTACGTCATTGACGTTTACCGCGACCGGGAAAGCGGCGCGCGGAGCTTCTTCAAGGTGCTGCTGTACATCGCTTTTTTTCCGCAGCTCATTGCCGGGCCCATCGTAAAATACCACGATATCGCCGAGCAGATCGACTGGCGCAAAACCGACCCTGCCCTCACCGCTGACGGTATTCGCCGCTTTATTACGGGTCTGGCGAAAAAGCTGCTCATCTCAAACGCGGCGGGACTGATTGCCGACACGGTTTTTGACACGCTGCTGCCCTCCGGCGCGCTGGATTTCAGGCTGGCATGGCTGGGCGCGGTGTGCTATACATTGCAGATTTACTTCGATTTCTCCGGCTACAGCGACATGGCTATCGGCCTGGGGCGCATGTTCGGTTTTGAGATCAAGGAAAACTTCAACTACCCCTATGCCTCGCTTTCCATGCGCGAGTTTTGGCGGCGCTGGCATATTTCGCTGTCGGCCTGGTTTCGCGAGTACCTGTACATCCCGCTGGGCGGCAACCGGCGGGGCAGGGTGCGGACGCTGATCAACCGGATGACCGTATTTTTGTGCACCGGGATATGGCACGGGGCGAATTACACCTTTATCCTCTGGGGAGTGCTCCATGGGGCGCTGACCTGCCTTGAGGATGCTGGCGTTTTGCCTGTGGACAGGCTTCGCGGCAGCCGCGCGGGGCGGCTTTTGTGTCGAGTGTACACGCTTTTGTCGGTGACGCTGCTGTTCGTGCTCTTCCGCGCAAGCAGCGTACACGATGCGCTCGCGCTCGTTTCCGCGATGTTTACCGCACCGGTCACGGCAGCGGCATCGTACCAGCTCGGACGGCTGCTCACGCCTGCCGCGGCGCTGACGCTTGGGGTCGCTGTGCTTGCCGCCGCGGGGGCGGCTCCGGCGCTGGACGGGCTGTGCAGTGCAGCTTTGGGCGAGAGCGCGCAACGCCGGGTTTTGCAGGTGCTGAGCCTTGCTCTGCTGGCGCTGTCGCTGCTGTGCCTGTCGAGCGGGGGCTTTAACCCGTTTATTTATTTTCAGTTTTAGGTTGCGATATGAATACTACGCTTGTAAGGGGCAGTATTGCCGATAAAATCTATATCGCGCTGTGTCTTGCCGTGCTGATTCTGCCCTTCGCGGGGATGCTCATATTCGGCGGGCCAAAGCCCGCGGCAAATGAGGTGCTTGCCCCGCGGCCCGGGCTTACGGACGATGACGGCGGCTTCAACGCCGGAGTGCTCAATGACACACAGGACTACATTGCCGACCGCTTTTTCCTGCGGCAGGAGTGCGCCAGCGCCTGGAGTGCGATCAACGCAAAGCTGCTGCGCACCTCCGTCGAGGACAGCGTCGTGCTCGGCTCGGACGGCTGGCTGTACTACGGCGAGACGATGGACGACTACATGGGGCTTGGGTTGAGCGACGGGCAGCTGGCCGCCGCGGCGAGGAATTTGGCGCTCATGCAGGAGTACGTGCAGGGGCGCGGCGCGCGGTTTGTGTTCACCATCGCGCCGAACAAAAACAGCCTCTACCCTGAGCACATGCCCGGCTGGGTCCCTGCCGGAAGCGGGGGGAACCGTGAGCGGCTTGACGCGCTGCTGGACGCGGAGGGGGTCAATTATGCCGATTTATTCGCGCCCTTTCTCGAGCAGGGCGAAACGCTCTACTACCGCGGCGACTCCCACTGGACAAGCCGAGGCGCGGCGCTGGCAGCGGATGCACTGCTTCGCTTTACCGGGCGGGGATCTGACTGGTTTGACGCGGAGTTTTTCCCCACTGATGGGCATATCGGCGACCTTTACGAGATGCTATACCCCACCAGGACGCGGGTCGAGGCGGTGGAATCGCCTGTCTTTACCCACACCGCCGACGCAAATCCAAACGGCGGCAACGCCTTGAATATCCGCACGCACTCCAGCGGCGAGGGCGCGCTTCTGTGCTTTCGCGACTCCTTTGGGCGGGCACTGTATCCTTATCTGGCCGATAGCTTCGGCGAGGCGCTTTTCTGCCGCCAGGAGAGCTATGACCTGACGCGCATGGACGAACTGGGCGCTGACACCGTGATAATCGAGCTGGTTGAGCGGAATATTGACTGGCTGATCGCCAGGCCGCCCGTGTTCCCCGCGCCGGAGCGCGGCGTGCCGGACGCGCGCGAGATTGGCGGGAGCGTCGCGCTCGCCTTTGAGGACGAAAACACTGCCGGCACGGCGGGGCTGCGCCGCTGGTACGGCGAAGCTGACGCCGACGCGGGCGCGCCGGTATACCTGCTTTGCTCCGGGCGCTGGTACGAGTGCTGCCTGCTGGACGGTGAGAACGGCGGCTCGGGTTTTTCCGCGTGGCTGCCATCCGACGCGGGGACTCCGGAACGCGTGTGCGTATGCGCCGGCGGCGAGGCCGTTTCGCTGCCGTGTACAAAAGAATAACAGCGACTGCTGCTTTATCTATGAGAAAGAAGGACAGGAAAAATGAAACACCCGAAAATCATAACGCTGCTGCTTTTCGCCGCACTTCTGCTGGGGCTGTGCGCCTGCGGCTCTGAGAGCACCGGGGCTCCGAGCCCTGAGCCGGAGGCCAGCGCCGCTTCCGAAATTACGTCCGTACCTGCGGCGGAGCCCATGGCAGCGCCCGAACCCAGCGCCGAACCGGAGCCGGAGCCCTCGACAGGGCCGGAGCCCGAGCCGGAGTTTGACGCGAAGGCCGCGGCGGAGGCGCTTGTGGGCGCCGACGTCTCCGAGCTTTACGAGGCCATCGGTTACCCTGTCAGCTCCAGCTACGCGCCCAGCTGCCTCGGCGACGGTGAGGACGGCGAGCTTGTCTACGACGGCTTCACCGTCTACACCTTCAAGGCCGCGTCCGGGGCCGAGACCGTAAACGTCGTGCTGTGATGAAAAGGTCCGAGAAAAATGAGCTGGGTCAAGCGGCGCTGCTGGCTGTGTGCGCCCTTTTGCTCTGCGTCGCGCTGGTGTTCGCGGCGTGTGCAATCCAGCGCTATTACAGCCAACCCGAGCCTTTTATGCCTGAGGTAGTTGAGGAGCTGAGCAGCGCGAGGTTCATTCTGCCGGACGGGAGCGAATACAGCGCGCTCACGGAACAGGACGGGGTGCTCGACGCCGCGCCGGAGGTCAATGTGCCGGGCTATACCCTCGTGGCCTGGCGCGACGCGAGGGGCAAGGACTACTCCCCCGAGCTGCCCGCGAAGTTCAGCGGCAACGTCACGCTCACAGCCGTGCTCATGCCCGCGCTGGAAACCGGGCAGCACATCGCATATTTGCCCGGGGACGGCCCCTTCTTTTCCCCCGACGAGCCTTTGACGCGGCTTGAGCTCGCGCAAAGCGTCGAGGCGCTGCTGTGCGTGGAGGTCGAGCCGGAGGAGCATTTCATCAGCGTGTCCGCCATAAGCGACGACAGCTATGATATTCTCAAAACCATCGGCGCGATGGACGGCGAATTTTTCAGCCCCATGAGCAGGACCCGGCTGCGGGATATGGTGAGCGTCTTCGCCGCTTTTTTCCCACGGGGGCGGGAGCGAAACTTTTCCAATATTCCCAAGGACGACGCCGACTACGCCGCCTTCTGCACCGCCGTGTCCCGCGGCTGGCTCGACGGCGGCAGCACCCAAACCCTCGACCCCGACGCCGTAGTGACGCGGGGTGAGGCCGCGCATTTCATAAACCGCGTGCTTGGCCGCGAGGCCGTGGGCCAGGACGAGGACGTAAGCGGCGTCTTTGCCGACGTCCCGCCGGAGCACCCCTACCGCGACGACATCATGGAGGCCGCCGTGGGCCACGTCTACCGCCTGTCCGGGGGCGAGGAGCAGTGGACTCTCGCCAGCGCGGTGCCTCGGCACGAGCCGGGGCTTTTCCGCGACGGGGCGCTCCTGCACTGCATCGGTGAGGACGGGTACATCCTCAAAAGCGGCGGGTGGGACGGCTTTGAGTTTGACGAAAACGGCGTCTACACCTGCGGCATGCCGGAGCTGGACGAGCTTTTGCAGGGCGTGCTCACCGAGCTCGGCACGGGTGAAATGGACGACGACGAGGCGCTTCGCGCGGTGTACAACTACACGCGCGACAGCTTCACCTATCTGCGCCGGAACTACTACACCAGGGGCGCGACCGGCTGGGGCGAGGACGAGGCGTACACCATGCTCTCCACCGGCTACGGCAACTGCTACTGCTATGCCGCGACCTTCTATGAGCTCGCCCGCGCGCTGGGCTATGACGCGCACCTTATCAGCGGCACCGTCGGCACCGACGCCGCGCCGCACGGCTGGGTCGAGATTTTTGTTGACGGCAAGCGGCATGTCTGCGACACCGAGCTGGAAATGACCTACTACCGCGACCGCAAGCCCGTCAAGCCCGACATGTTCATGATGCCGGACTATGTGTCCTCCCAGTGGTCCTACCGCAGATGAGCGTTTTCGGCGCGGGGCGGACAACCGCGCCCGTGCCGGGGTGAAAGGAGTGAGCTGATGAGGAAGAGATTTGCCTGCTTTCTGCTTGCCGCGGCGCTGCTGGCGCTGTGCGCCTGCGGCGGTGAGAGCGAGGGCGCGGTGAGTTCGCCCGAGCCCTCCGCGCCCTCGCCAACGGAGAGCCCCGAGCCGACGCCCGTTCCGGCGCCGGAAAGCACTCCCGAGCCTGAGCCGGAGATGTATGCGGCGCGGCTGGACTGCGCGTATTTTGCCGAGCCGGATATGAGCCTTGAGCCCCTCGGAATTCTCGATGCGGGAAGCGAGGCCGAGTATCTGGACGAGGACGGCGCGTTTTTGCAGCTGCGGCTGGATGACGGACAGGAGGTCTGGGTGCACGGCTGGTATCTCGACGCCGCCGACGGACAGGCGCAAAAGCGGCGCGAGGACGGGGCGCTGGAAGGTCTCACCTCGGGCGAGAGCTTTCAGACTGTGTCCGTGGACGGGAGCTACACCTGCACGGCCAGTCTGCTCAACTGCCGCGAGAACCCCGACACCGGCTCGGTTGTGCTGTATCAGATAGAGTTTGGCACGGCGGTTGAGGTTCTCGGTCTGGACAGCGGCTTTTACCTCTGCCGGCTCCCGGTCGGCGGGCTGGTCTACTGCTGGGCAGGGTATCTCGTCTCTGACGCGACCTACGTTCAGCTTGACGGCGCGGTGGATCTGCGCGCGTACATGCCTACGGCGGATTTTGAGATGCTTTTCGCCTCGGAAAACAATATCACCGGCGAGGCAATGTATCCCGCCGTCCCGCTGATGGAGGCCGCGGCAGCCGAAAAGCTGGCCGAGGCACAGGAGATTTTCCGCGCGGCGGGCTATTCCATAAAAATCTATGACGCCTACCGCCCCAAATCCGCACAGTACCGGCTATATGACATCGTTCAGGACTCGCGCTTCATCGCCAACCCATACGGCGGGCGCTCCTGGCACCAGCTGGGACGCGCGGTGGATATGTCGCTTGTGGACATGGCGACGGGGGAGGAGCTGGAAATGCCCACGCCGATGCACACCTTCTCCACCGACGCGTCGCGCACCAGCGCCGGCGCCTGGAGCGAGGCGGCGCGCGCCAACTCCGACTACATGACCTCGGTCATGACAGGCGTCGGCTTCAACACCATCCAGACCGAATGGTGGCATTTTCAATATGAGGGCCCCGGCGGGTACATGGACGACAATATTGATTTTTCGACGCTGACCTTCATACCGGTGTCCGAGCTGCTCTCGGAATAAGCGAGAAAAAGATAAAAAGCTTCGTCAGCCTTTTCAAAGGCCGCGGGGTCCAGGGGCAGAGCCCCGGTCGCGCCGCGCAAAGCGCGTCGCGCCGTCTGCTGTGCATGGATATCCGTAAGGCGGCGAAGCCGCCAACGGCTATCTCATCATTAAAACCCTGATAAAAAGCTCTTGGAGCTTTTTATCAGGGTTTAGTATCAGTATCATTTGACAGGGCCGGTGTTGCGCAATGTCACGTCGTGGTAGCTGCCCTCGACTATGCTGGTAGAGGACACCACGGTCAGCTTCGCGTTTTGCTGGAGCTCGGGGATGCTCACGACACCGCAGTTGCACATGGTGGATTTGACCTTGTACAGGCTCTTTTCCACGTTCTCGTGCAGGGAGCCGGCGTAGGTGACGTAGGAGTCCACGCCCTCCTCGAAGGTCAGGCCCTCCTTGCCGCCGAGGTCGTAGCGCTGCCAGTTGCGCGCGCGGTTGGAACCCTCGCCCCAGTATTCCTTGACGTAGCTGCCGTTGACGTACAGCTTGGGCGTGGGGCTCTCGTCAAAGCGGGCGAAGTAGCGGCCCAGCATTAGGAAGTCCGCGCCCATGGCCAGGGCCAGGGTCATGTGGTAGTCGTGCACGATGCCGCCGTCAGAGCAGATCGGCACGTAAATTCCGGTTTTCTCGAAATACTCGTCCCGCGCCGCGGCCACGTCGATGAGGGCGCTGGCCTGTCCACGGCCGATGCCCTTGGTCTCGCGCGTGATGCAGATCGAGCCGCCGCCGATGCCGACCTTAACAAAGTCCGCGCCCGCCTCGGCCAGGAACAGGAAGCCCTCGCGGTCTACCACATTGCCCGCGCCGACCCTGACGCTGTCGCCGTACTCGGCGCGTATCCAGTCGAGCGTCTTTTTCTGCCAGCAGGAATAGCCCTCGGACGAGTCGATGCACAGCACATCCGCGCCGGCCTTTATCAGCGCCGGAACGCGCTCGGCGTAGTCGCGGGAGTTGATACCCGCGCCGACCAGATAGCGCTTTTCCGCGTCGAGCATCTCCAGCGGGTTTTCCTTGTGGCTGGAATAGTCCTTGCGGAAAACGAAGTAGACAAGATGCCCCCTGTCATCCACAATGGGCAGGGCGTTGAGCTTGTGGTCCCAGATTATGTCGTTGGCCTCCTTGAGCGTGGTGCTGGCCGGGGCCGTCACGAGGCGGTCGAAAGGGGTCATGAAGCTTTCCACCTTCTCTGTGGTGGACATGCGGCTTATACGGTAGTCACGGCTTGTTACTATGCCCAGCAGACGGCCCGTGGCCGTGCCGTCGTCCGTCACCGCGACGGTGGAGTAGCCGTTTTTCTCCTTGAGCGCGAGGATGTCCGCCAGGGTCTGGTCCGGCGTGACGTTCGAGGCGCTGACCACGAAGCCTGACTTGTAATTTTTCACCCGCGCGACCATGGCTGCCTCGTCGGCGATGCTCTGGGAGCCGTAAATGAAGGACAGGCCGCCCTCCTTGGCAAGGGCGATGGCCAGCGTGTCGTTGGACACAGACTGCATGATGGCCGAGGTCATGGGTATGTTCAGGGATATCTTCGGCTGCTCGCCCTTTTTGAAGCGGACGAGCGGGGTTTTCAGGGACACATTCGCCGGGATGCAGTGCTCGGAGGTATAGCCCGGAATCAGCAGATACTCGCTGAAGGTACGCGAAGGCTCGTTGTAGTAAAATGCCATATATTTTCCTCCCTTTATTTGAAATACTTGACCGCCGATTCAAACAGCTTCATGTCGTACTTACCCGACACGTTCTTATAAAGGCCCTCCCCTATTCTCTCGGAGTGGCCCATCTTGCCGAACACGCGGCCGTCGGGCGAGCAGATGCCCTCCACGGCGCAGACCGAGCCGTTTGGGTTAAAACGCACATCCATCGTGGGCATGCCGTCAAAATCCACGTACTGCGTGGCGACCTGGCCCATCTTTGCCAGGGCTTTGACCTGCTCTGCCTTGGCGTAGAACCGGCCCTCGCCGTGGGAGATGGGCACGGTGTACACCTCGCCGACGCGCGTCGCGGACAGCCAGGGTGACATGTTGGAGGCTATGCGCGTGCGCACAAGGCGGGACTGGTGCCGGCCTATGACGTTGAAGGTCAGCGTCGGGCAGGTCCCGTCCGTGTCGATTATCTCGCCGTATGGCACCAGTCCGAGCTTGATAAGCGCCTGGAAGCCGTTGCAGATGCCTGCCATGAGCCCGCCGCGGTTGTTCAGCAGCTCGTTCACCGCGTCCTTGACCGCGCCGCTGCGGAAGAAGGCGGTTATGAACTTGCCTGAACCGTCCGGCTCGTCACCGCCGGAGAAGCCGCCGGGGATGAAGATGATCTGGCTCTCCCCCGCGCGCCTGGCAAAATACTCAACCGACTCGGATATGGCGGCGGAGCTGAGGTTTCGTATGACCACCGTCTCGGCCTCCGCTCCCGCGGCGCTCAACGCTCGGGCGCTGTCGTACTCGCAGTTGCTGCCGGGGAAAACGGGGATAAGCGCCAGGGGCCTCGCGGCTTTCATCACGCGCGGGGCGTCCGTCCTGCCCGCCCAGGCAAAGCCGGGAACCTCGCCTTCCGGCGTGGGTATATTGCAGGCGTACACGCTCTCAAGCTTGCCCTCGTAAGCTTCCAGCAGGCAGGAAAGCTCCACGCTCTCGCCGCCGAGGCTTATTTCGCGCTTTTCAGTTACGCGTCCCAAGGGCGTGCCCACGCTCTGCGCGCCGGTCAGCTCGAGGATGAAGGAGCCGTAGCTGTAGGAGAAGATGTCCGCCGCCGTCACATCCCCGGCATACTCAAAGCCCAGCATATTGCCGAAGCACATCTTCATAACCGCCTCGGCAATGCCGCCGTAGCCCGGCGTGTACGCCGCCGCGACCGCGCCGGAGGCGATGAGCTCATGCACCGTCTCAAAATTCTTCAGCAGCGAGGCAATGACCGGCAGGCCGTTTTCATCGTAGTCTGGCCGGAGGATCACCGCCTCGTGGCCTGCTTTTTTGAACTCGTTGGAGATTATATCGTCCGTTACCGCCGTCGTGACCGCGAAGGAGACCAGCGTGGGCGGGACGCTTATGTCCTCAAAGCTGCCGCTCATGGAGTCCTTGCCGCCGATGGCCGCCATTTTCAGCTGCTTCTGAGCCTCGAACGCGCCCAGTAGGGCCGCCAGCGGCTTGCCCCAGCGCTCAGGCTCGCGGCCAAGGCGCTCGAAGTACTCCTGGAAGGTCAGGTAAACATCCCTGCCGGACGCACCGTGGGCGATGAGCTTGCAAACCGACTCAACTACCGCGAGGAACGCGCCGTGGTAGGGGCTTTTCTCCGTGATATAGGGGTTGTAGCCCCAGGCCATGAGGGAGCAGGCGTCGGTATTTTTCTTTTCCAAGGAAATTTTGTTGACCATTGCCTGTATGGGTGTGAGCTGGTACTTGCCGCCGAAGGGCATGAGCACCGTGCCCGCTCCGATGGTGGAGTCAAAGCGCTCGGACAGGCCGCGCTTTGAGCACACGTTCAGGTCCTGCGCCAGAGCCTCATATCCGGCTGTAAAGCTCTCCGGAACGGGCTTGGCAAAGTCCCGCGCCGTGGCGGAGACGGCGGTGACATGCTTTTCCGCGCCGTTGGTGTCGAGGAAGGCGCGGGAGACATCCACTATGCGCCTGCCGTTCCAGCTCATGCGAAGGCGCGGCTCCTCGGTCACCGTGGCAATTACGGTGGACTCGAGATTTTCCTGCTCCGCGATGGCGCGAAAGCGCTCCGCGTCCTCCGGCGCGACGACGACCGCCATGCGCTCCTGGGACTCGGAAATGGCAAGCTCGGTGCCGTCCAGACCCTCGTACTTTTTCGGCACGGCGTTGAGGTCAATATCCAGCCCGTCGGCCAGCTCGCCCACGGCGACAGACACGCCGCCCGCGCCGAAGTCGTTGCAGCGCTTGATAAGCCGCGCGGCCTCGGCGTTGCGGAACAGGCGCTGGAGCTTACGCTCCTCGGGGGCGTTGCCCTTCTGCACCTCGGTCCCGCAGTTTTCCACGGAGCGGGCGTTGTGCGCCTTGGACGAGCCCGTCGCGCCGCCGATGC
>JAMPGF010000041.1 GCA_023664105.1 Butyricicoccus sp.
GTAACGGTCAGAAAGCCCGCCCCGCAGGCACCGTGAACCGCGCCAGCCTCAAGCGGGGAGCAGACCACGCCGTCAAGAGCGCACTCCGCGGCGTTTTTGGCGTAGCTGATCACGGTCTCGGCCATGCCGCTTGAGATAAGCAGCTCGTTTTTAAGCATCTCCGGCGTGGTGGAGGTCAGCTGCGTCACCGCGATGAGCAGCGGGCGCGTTCCGTCAGCGCGCGTCAGCCCGGCAAGCGCGGCGCGCATCATCTCCGAGCCTCCGGCGGCGTGGAGGTTGCACATGTCCACATCCAGCCCCGAGAGCACCTTCATCGCCTTGCCGACGGTGTTCGGGATGTCGTGCAGCTTCAGGTCGAGGAAAATATTATGTCCGCGCCTTTTTATCTCGCGCACGATATCCGGCCCCTCGGCGTAAAACAGCTCCATTCCAATCTTGACGAAGGGTTTCCCCACCCCGGCGAACAGCCCGAGAAAATCCAGCGTCTCGCCCCTTCCGGGGAAGTCGCAGGCAATAATAACGTCTTTTCCCATAAATCAATGCGCCTTTCCAATTATTTCTCTGAGGCTGCCGATGCCATAGCGCTCCATGGCGCGCGGCAGCTCCTCAATTATATCCCTGCAAACAAACGGCTGCACAAGGTTTGCCGCGCCGACCTCCACAGCCGAGGCACCGGCGAGCATCATCTCAATAACGTCCTCCGCGCAGGAGACACCCCCCACGCCGATGAGCGGCACATCCGCCGCCTCGTAAACCTGGTACACCGCCCGCAGCGCCACGGGCAGTATCGCCGGCCCGGAAAAGCCCCCCATTTTGTTGGCAATCACGGGCTTTTTTGTCCGCAAATCTATCCGCATCCCCAGCAGCGTGTTGATAAGGCAGATGCCGTCCGCCCCCGCGTCAACGCAGGCGCGGGCAATCTCCGCAATGTCCGTGACGTTAGGGGAGAGCTTGATAAAAAGCGGCTTAGTCGTAACCTTCCGCACGGCCTCGACTACCTCCCGCGCGCCCCCGGCTGTCGCGCCGAAATTCAGCCCGCCGCAGTGCAGATTCGGGCAGCTGATGTTCAGCTCAATTATCCCAATCTGCTGGTGCCCGTCGGCAAGCGCGCAGCAGTAAACAAACTCATCCACGCTGAACCCGCCGATATTGGCAATCACCTTTTTCCCAAAAACCTTCCCAAGCTCCGGCAGCTCGTGCTCAAGCACATGCTCAATCCCCGGGTTTTGCAGTCCCACGGAGTTTATCATCCCCGCGGTGCACTCGGCGATCCTCGGCGTGGGATTTCCGAAGCGCGGCTCCTTCGTCGTGCCCTTGAGCGCGATAGAGCCCAAAATGTTCAAATCGTAAAGCTCCGCGAACTCATGCCCAAAGCCGAAGGTGCCGCTGGCGGGAATAACGGGGTTGTCCAGCTCAATGGGCCCCAGGCTCACGCGCGTATCGGCCATAAGATTTCTCCTTTCTCCAGCACGGGCCCGTCCTTGCAAATCCTCTTGCTTCCCGTGAGCGTTTTACACGAGCAGCCCATGCAGGCGCCGAAGCCGCAGCCCATGCGCTCTTCAAAGCTGAATTGCCCGTCCGTATTCACGGCGGCGTTCACTGCCTCGAGCATAGGCATGGGACCGCAGGCGTAGAAATAGCTGTATTCCAAACCCGCCATCGCGTCGGTTACAAACCCGCGCACCCCCGCGCTGCCGTCAACCGTGGCAAGGAGCACCCGCGCCCCGGCCCCGGCAAACTCGTCGGCGTAATACGCCTCCTCCGCGCTGTTGAAGCCCAGCGCGACAGTGACGTTCTTGCCCTGCGAAACCAGCTCCCGGCACAGCCCGTACATGGGTGCCGCGCCCACGCCGCCGCCGATGAGCAGGGGAGAGGGCCCGCTTTTCGCCGTGTCGAAGCCGTTTCCCAGCCCCACCAGCAGGTCGAGCTTTTCACCCTCGCGCATCCTGGAGAGCTGCCGCGTCCCGCCGCCGGCAACCTTGTATATCAGCGTAACCGACCCGCCGTCATAGCAGCACACGGAAATTGGCCGCCGCAAAAAGCGCCCGTCAATCTTAATATTCACAAACTGCCCCTGAGCGCTCATCACCCCGGTATCACCCTGCAGCCGAATGCGGAAAATATCCCGTGCAATCGCCCGGTTTTCGGCGATCTCAAAAATCCCCTGTGTCATATAGTCGAAACCCTCATCGTCGTCTCCTCCAGCACATCCAGCACGGCCTTGACCGTGTCCAGCGCCGTAAAGGTGGTCACGCCGTTTTCCGAGGCGCACTGCCGGATCTCATAGCCGTCGGAGAAAACGCCGGAGTCGCTGACATCGCGCGTGTTGATGATGTAGCTGACATAGCCCTGCCGGATGGAGTCGAGGATTTCCTCGCTGCCCTCGCTTATTTTCCGGCGTATGCGCGTGCGGATGCCGTGAGTTTTGAGAAACTCCGCCGTGCCGCGCGTGGCCTCGATGTTGAAGCCCATGTCGTAAAATCTCCGTATCAGCGGCAGGGCCTCATCCTTGTCCGCGTCAGCGATGGTCACGAAAATGGTGCCGTAGTTATACAGGTTCGTGCCGCTGGCCTGAAGCGCTTTGTACAGCGCGCGGGTGATCTTGTCGTCGTAGCCGATGGCCTCGCCCGTGGACTTCATCTCCGGCGAGAGGTAGGAGTCCAGCCCCCTGAGCTTGGAGAAGGAGAAGGCTGGAGCCTTAACGTACCAGCGCCCGCGCTCCGGCTGATAGAGCCTGTCAAAGCCCTGCTCCCTGAGCGACTTGCCCAGAATGACCATGGTGCCTATATCCGCAAGATTGCAGCCCGAGGCTTTCGACAAAAACGGCACGGTGCGCGAGGAACGCGGGTTGACCTCAATGACGTACACGTCCTCGTTTTTGTCCACGATAAACTGAATATTATACAGCCCCACGATACCGATTCCCAGCCCGAGACGCTTTGTGTAGTCCAGAATGGTATCCTTGACCTTCTGTGACAAACTGAACGAGGGATAGACGCTTATCGAGTCGCCGGAGTGGACGCCCGTGCGTTCGACAAGCTCCATGATGCCCGGCACGAAAACGTCCGTCCCGTCGCACACGGCGTCGACCTCGACCTCTTTGCCCACGATGTATCTGTCGACCAGCACGGGCCTGTCCTTGTCGATCTCGACCGCGTTTTTCAGGTAATAGCGCAGCATCTCCTCGTTGGCAACGATCTGCATAGCCCGCCCGCCCAGAACAAAGCTGGGCCGCACCAGCACTGGATAACCAATCTCCGCCGCGGCCTCCACACCGTCCTCGAGGTTCGTCACCGCGCGGCCCATGGGCTGGGGGATACCCAGCTCCAGCAGCACCTTTTCAAAGCTGTCGCGGTTTTCGGCCCTGTCAATGGCCTCAACGCCGGTGCCGATGATCCTCACGCCGCGCTCGCGCAGGGGCTCGGCCAGATTAATCGCCGTCTGCCCGCCGAGCGAGGCAATAACGCCGTAGGGCTTTTCAAGCTCGATAATGTTCATCACGTCCTCGACCGTCAGCGGCTCGAAATAGAGCTTGTCGCTGCAAGTGTAGTCGGTGGACACGGTCTCCGGGTTGTTGTTGATGATTATCGCCTCCGCACCTGCCGCCTTAATTGTCATCACAGCGTGAACGGAGGAATAGTCGAACTCCACGCCCTGTCCAATGCGTATGGGCCCGGAGCCGAGAACGATAATTTTCTTTTTGTCCGAAACAATGGACTCGTTCTCGTCTGCATAGGTGGAGTAGAAATAGGGGATATAGCTCTCAAACTCGCTGGCGCAGGTGTCGATCATCTTGTATACCGGCATGATGCGGTTCTCCCGCCGGAGGTTGTAGACCGTCAGCTCGTCCGTCTCCCAGAGCTTTGCGATATATCTGTCGCTGAAGCCGTATTTTTTCCCGAGACGCAGCGCGTCCAGGTCAAATTTATTGGCCTTCAGCTCTTCCTCGAGCTCGATAATGTGGCGTATCTTCTCGATAAAGAAGATATCGATCTGCGTCACGTCGCATATCTTGCCGATGTCTGCGCCGTGGTAGATGAGCTCGGCTATGGCGTAGAGCCGGTCGTCGGTGCCTTTTTTGATATACTCCATCAGCTGCTCGTAGTTCCAGGTGTCAAACTTCGGCGAGTAGAGATGGAATACGCCCGTCTCCAGCGAGCGCACGGCCTTGAGCATACTCTCCTCAATGGTGCGCCCCACGGCCATGACCTCGCCCGTGGCCTTCATCTGCGTGGAGAGAGTGTTGTTCGCGTCGGTGAACTTATCAAAGGGGAAGCGCGGCATTTTCATCACGACATAGTCCAGCGAGGGTTCAAAGCTTGCCGGCGTGTTGGCGATCCTGATCTCGTCCAGCGTCATGCCCACGGCGATCTTGGCCGACACGCGCGCAATGGGATATCCGCTCGCCTTACTTGCCAGCGCCGAGGAGCGCGACACGCGGGGGTTGACCTCAATTACATAGTAGTCAAAGGACTGCGGGTCGAGCGCGAACTGCACGTTGCAGCCGCCCTCGATCCGCAGCGCGCGGATCATCCGCAGCGCGCTGTCGCGCAGCAGGTGGTATTCCTTGTTCGTCAGCGTCTGGCTGGGCGCCACGACAATCGAGTCGCCGGTGTGAACGCCGACGGGGTCCATGTTCTCCATGTTGCAAATGGTTATCGCCGTGTCGTTGGAGTCGCGCATGACCTCATACTCGATCTCCTTGAAGCCCTTTATGCTCTTCTCCACCAGCACCTCATGCACGGGGGAGAGCTTGAGCGCGTTTTTCATCAGCTCGCGCATCTCGCTCACATCGTCGGCAAATCCGCCCCCGGTGCCTCCGAGCGTAAACGCCGGGCGCAGCACCACGGGATAGCCAATTTCCTCCGCGGCCTGAAGCCCCTCCTCAATGGAGTGCACAGTCGTCGACGGCAGCACCGGCTCGCCCAGCTTCTGGCAGAGCTGTTTGAAAAGCTCCCGATCCTCGGCCATCTCAATGCTCTCGCTCGTAGTGCCCAGCAGAAGTGTCTGGCACTCGCGCAAAACACCCTTTTTCTCCAGCTGCATTGCGAGATTGAGCCCCGTTTGCCCGCCGATTCCCGGCACAATGGCGTCCGGCCTCTCATACCGGATGATTTTCGCCAGATATTCCAGCGTCAGCGGTTCCATGTAAATTTTGTCCGCGACCGTCTTGTCGGTCATGATCGTCGCGGGGTTGGAGTTGACCAGAATAACCTCATAGCCCTCCTCGCGCAGCGCCAGGCAGGCCTGCGTCCCGGCGTAGTCAAACTCAGCGGCCTGTCCGATAACGATGGGCCCGGAGCCAATCACCATGACCTTGTGAATGTCAGTTCTCTTTGGCATTTTCCTTCGCCCTCCTCATGCTGTCGATGAACATATCAAAAAGATAGCCGCTGTCCTGTGGCCCCGGCGCGCTCTCGGGGTGGTATTGCACGCTGAATATCTCCTCATCGCGGCTCATCAGCCCCTCGACCGTGTTGTCCAGCAGATTAATATGCGTCAACTCAAGCCCCGTCCCGGCAAGCGAGTCCGTGTCCACGGCGTAGCTGTGGTTCTGGCTTGTTATCTCAATTTTCCCGGTGAGCAGGTTTTTCACCGGATGGTTGCCGCCGCGATGGCCGAACTTGAGCTTATATGTCCTCGCCCCGCAGGCCAGCGCGATCATCTGGTGCCCCAGGCAGATTCCGAAAATTGGCAGCTTTCCGCGCAGCTGCCGCACCAGCTCAATAACCGGCGTCACGTCCTCCGGGTCGCCAGGCCCGTTGGAGAGGAACACCCCGTCCGGCGCCATGAGCTCGATGGTCTCCGCCGGCGTGTCATAGGGCACGACCGTGACGTTGCAGCGCCGTGAGTTGAGCTTTCGCACGATGTTGAGCTTTATCCCGCAGTCCACCGCCACGACGTTATACTTGTGGTTCGGCGTGCGCGAATACCATGCCTTGTGGCAGCTTACCTTACTCACCGCGTCGTGCGGCACGGGGGTGGAGCGTATGATCTCCAGCGCCTGCTCAACGCCGGTCTCCGGCGCGGTAATCAAAACGCGGCGGCTTCCGTGGTCGCGGATGCTCCGCGTGAGCTTTCGCGTGTCCACGCCCTCGATGCCGGGGATGTGGTTTTCCTCTAAAATTTCCCCCAGCGTCTTTGTAAAGCGGAAATTGGACGGCGAGTCGTTGTACTCTCCCACAATAAGCGCGCCGATGGTCGGCGTCTTCGTCTCGTAGTCGTCGTCGGTAATGCCGTAGTTGCCGATAAGCGGATAAGTCATCACCACCGCCTGATAGGTGTACGACGGGTCGGAGACAATCTCCTGATACCCGACCATGGACGTGTTGAAAACCAGCTCGCACACCCGTTCGCAGACCTCGCCGAACGCGGTTCCGTAATACTCGCTCCCGTCCTCTAAAACGAGCTTTCTGTTTATTTGCTTTGCCATACGACTTCTCCCTTCACCGCGGTATATTTCACCCTGCCGTAAACCTCCATACCATCGAAGGGAGTGGCCTTTCCCATGGAAAGAAAGCTCCGGCTGTCTATCGAAAATTTCTCATTCAAATCAACCACGCAGAAATCCGCCTCATCCCCGGGCTCAAGCCCGCCGGGCAGAGCGAAGCGCCGCCGCGGATTGACGCACATGAGCTCGACAAGCCTCTCCAGGCTTATCTCCCCGGTCCTCACCAGTCCCGTGTACAGCACCGGAAAAGCGGCCTCAAGCCCGACAACGCCCATGAGGCTTCCGCGCAGCCCGCGCCCCTTTTCCTCAGCGGAGTGCGGCGCGTGGTCGGTGGCTATCATATCCACTGTCCCGTCCTTAATACCCTCCAAAAGCGCCAGCCTGTCATCCTCGCTCCTGACCGGCGGGTTCATCTTAAACCGCCCCTCGTCCCGGAGCATAGCGTCACTGAGCAGCAGATAGTGCGGCGCTGTCTCGCAGCTGACGTCCAGCCCCTCGGCCTTGGCGCGGCGAATGAGCTCCACGCTCTCCTTTGTCGAGACATGGCACATGTGATACGCGCAGCCTGTCTCCCGCACAAGGCACAAATCCCGCTCAAGCTGCCGCCACTCGCTCTCGCTGCAAATACCCGGCAAGCCGTGCCCGGCGGCAAACTGCCCGTCGTGTATGCACCCGCCGTGCAGCAGCGACTCATCCTCGCAGTGCGCCGCGATTATTTTACCCAGCGCCTTGGCCTTCAGCATCGCCCGGCGCATCAGTCCGTCGCTCTGAACCCCCTTGCCGTCGTCTGAAAACGCCACGACCGCCGGAGAAAGCGCGTCCAAGTCGGCCAGCTCCTGCCCCTTCTCGCCCCGGCTTATCGCGCCGTAGGGCAAAACCCGCACGACGGCATCCCGTTCGATCGCCTCCAGCTGCACGGCCAGATTCTCCGCGCAGTCCGGAACAGGGGAGAGGTTCGGCATCGCGCATACCACAGTGTAGCCGCCCCGCGCGGCGGCGCGTGTGCCGGAGCCAATGGTCTCCTTATAAGAAAAACCCGGCTCACGCAGATGCACATGCACATCCGCGAAGCCGGGCAATATATAACAGCCGTCGAAATTCTCAATGGCGTCACAGTCGCGAGCGTTTTCCGCGACGAATTGGTTGTCAATAAATAAAGGCCCGTCGGAAAACCCTCCGGCGCAGTACTTTTTTGCTCCGTAAATCCCTGTCATATTTTTCTCCCAGTACAAACACAGTCAATCCATAAATCTCAAACATTATATCAGCCCCTTTCCCCAAAGTCAACACGGAATTAACCACAAAATAACAAATCCGACCGCCCTCTTTTCCGGCGGAATCAAACAGTAATCCCGGATGCGCCTTCGCCGGCGGGCAGCGCGATATGAAGCGTAAAGATCCCTTTTTCCGGTTCAAAGACGCACAGCCCGAGGTTTTTCTCAACAATACTGTGTATACTCCGGCAGCCGTAGCCGTGCCCCTCCCTGTCGGAGACGGCTGCGCTGAGAAATATGCCGTGGAGCAGCACCAGACCGTAATTGAAGATACCGAGAATATCCGGCGCGCTCATCTTCACCCGCCCCTCGAAAAGAAGCCTCATATAATCCTTCTGAAGCTGTGGATACAAAAGCCGCGACACCGGCACTGTCCTCCCCGAGGAGTACACCGGCTCCATTATCTACACCGTATCCGGCAAAACCTACGCCGTCCTCACCTCCGCGCTCGCGACCGAAAGCGGCGTGATTAAACGTAAGCCTGATAAGCCCGATGAACCCGCGCCCGATGAGTCCGCGACCGAAACCAGCAGCGATATTACTACATACGCCGGCACCGCCGACGCTGGCTTCCCCGAACTTCCCGTTGGCGACATCCTCTGCGTCTACATCGGCGTCCACCCGGACGAGAGGACAGCCGGCATCAGCAAGGGCTCCCTTGACGGTTCCGCGCTCCTTGACCCTGCCGTCTATGATGTTCTCGTAATCAACAGAGCTGCCCGCAACCTGAACGGCGCGGCGCCTGAGAAGAACTACGGCCCCACCGGCCTCAACGATGACCCTGTCCCGAAAAATATCACCACGCTGTAACACCTCCTTCTCCCCGTACGCCCCAAATCACCCAAAATAGCAGCAACTTATGCAACAAAAATTAAAATAATCTCAAAAAAGTTTACGCGCCCGCCAAAAGCGGGCCGCGAAACTTTTTTCCTAAGCCTCATTTAAGGTTGCCGTGAGAAAATAGGGCCATCAAGCACGAAGGAGGCTTTGCATGGATTTCCGCCATGAATGGAAGCATGAAATCACTTTTTCCGACATGCTGGCGCTGCGCCGGCGGCTGAGCCTTGTGGCGAGGCCGGACACGCACGCGGAAAACGGGATTTATGAAATACGCAGCCTGTATTTTGACACATTTTCGGACCGGGCCCTGCGGGAAAAGCTCGACGGCGTCAGCTTCCGGGAAAAATTCCGCATCCGATGCTATAACGGCGACCTGTCCTTTATCCGTCTGGAGAAGAAAAGCAAGCGCGGCGAGCTCGGCAGCAAGCAGGACGCGCTGCTCTCGGCCGCGGAGGCGCAGGCGATCACGGAAGGGGACTACCGCTGGATGCAGGACAGCGGCAGGCCGCTTGTCTCGGAGCTCTACCGGAAAATACTCTGCCAGGGCCTGCGGCCCAAAACCATCGTGGACTACACGCGCCAGCCCTTCACCTACGCCCCCGGCAACGTGCGCGTGACTCTGGACTACAACATCCGCACGGGCCTGCGCTGCACGGATTTCCTTAATCCGGAGTGCGTGACCGTCCCCGTGCCCGGCGCGCCGATCATTTTAGAGGTGAAGTGGGACAGCTTCCTGCCGTCGATAATCCGCGACGCCGTGCAGCTTGAGGGCCGGCGCACCTCGGCTTTTTCAAAATACGCCGTTTGCAGGGCATACGACTGACCGCCCGCAATACAGAAAGGAACGAAAAACATGACAACCTTCAACGATATCTTCAAATCCAGCTTTCTGGAAAACGTGAACAGCATCAGCTACTTCGACATGTCGCTTGCCCTGGTGCTGGCCTTCGGGCTGGGAATGTTCATTTTTCTGGTCTACAAAAAGACCTACACGGGCGTGATGTACTCCACCAGCTTCGGCGTGACCCTGCTGGCGCTGACGATGATAACCACGCTGGTAATCCTCGCCGTGACAAGCAACGTGGTGCTCTCCCTCGGCATGGTGGGCGCGCTGTCCATCGTCCGCTTCCGCACGGCCATCAAGGAGCCGCTGGACATCGCCTTTTTGTTCTGGTCCATCGCCGCGGGAATAGTCCTCGCCGCGGGAATGATCCCGCTGGCGGTTATCGGAAGCGTCATAATCGGCGTAATCCTTCTCATTTTCGTCAACAGGAAATCCCACAGCAGCCCCTGTATAGTGGTTCTGCAATGCTCCGGGCGCGAGAGCGAGGAGCAGGCGACAGCATATCTCGAGGGCATGACAAACCGCTGTTCGGTCAAGAGCAAGACGGTGCAAAAGGGCCTCATCGAGCTGACCCTGGAGATCCGCCTGAAGGACGGCGGCACCGGCTTTATCAACGACCTGTCCGACATGCCGGGCGTGAGCAGCGCCGTTCTGGTCAGCTACAACGGGGAGTACATGGGGTGAGCGGGAATGTCTGGGAGCAAGCATATTGATTTGATCTGCCTTGCCGCCGTGCTTCTGACGCTGCTGCTAACGGTGCTTTTCATCAACGGCGAGGCCCTCGGCATCGCCGTTATCGCCGACGGCGACGCAGGCGACGGGCAGTTTACGGCAAACGACCTCGACGGGGACTGGGACCGCGCCGGCGCGGCGAAAATCACCCTGACCGGCGGCGGCGCGGACATAAGCGGCAGCGGAGCCTACGTCTACGGCGGGGACGTACACATCGCCCGCGCGGGAAAATACATCCTCTTCGGCGAGCTGAGCGACGGCAGCGTTATCGTTGACGCGGACAAAAATGACAAAATCTGGCTGCTCTTCGACGGCGTGTCGCTCAACTGCCCCGATGGCGCGGCGGTCCTTATCGAGCAGGCGGGGAAGGTGTTCATTACCCTCGCCGCCGGGACGGAAAACTCCGTCTCCTCCGGCGCGGAATACAGCGCCGGAGCCATCGCCGCCGGGATAGACGCCGCGATATACTCCCGGGATGACCTGACCATAAACGGCAGCGGCAGCCTGAGCGTGAGCGCTGAGTATAAGCACGGCATAGTCTGCAACGACGATTTGGTGATAACCGGCGGCAATATTTCGATTACCGCCGCCGGCGACGGCCTCCACGCCAATGACAGCGCGAGAATAACCGGCGCGGAGCTTACGATAAACGCCGGCGACGACGGCATCACCGTGTCCAACGACGAGGAAACCGGCTATGTCTACATTGCCTCTGGCAGTATAAGCATTCCGTCCTGCTACGAAGGCATCGAAGCAGTTGACATAACTATTGCCGGCGGCACGCTGGACATCGTGCCCACCGACGACGGGATAAACGCCAATGGCCGGGGCGCCGGATCCGTCATCCGGATAAGCGGCGGGGAGATAAGCATAATAAACGAGACAGGCCGGGACGCGGACGGGCTGGACTCCAATGGCGACATCTTCATCAGCGGCGGAAAGCTGCTCATCAGCGTCAGCAGCTCCGGCGGGAACTGCGCCATCGACTATGGCAGCGAGAACGGCGGGGTCTGCGAAATCAGCGGTGGCACCGTCGTCGCCGCGGGAAGCAGCACCATGGCCGAGGGCTTCGACTCCGCGTCCGGGCAGTGCTTTATCATGCGCAGCACCCCGACCGCCCCCGCGGGCACGGCGCTTAGCCTGAGAAATCAAGCGGGGAAGGAGCTTGTCAGCGAGGCCATCCCATGCAGCTTTTCCTCCGTCGTGATAAGCACGCCGGAGCTGGAAATGGGCGAGACCTGCACTTTGTCGATTGACGGCAGGGAAGAGGAGGTTATCGTTGACAATTCCGCCGGCTCCGGCGGCTTTGCCGTGGCCGGCATGTTCGGCGGCGGGCGGGGGCAGTCGGACAGAAACACCTTCGGCGAAGCGCCCCAGCCCTTTGACCGGCAGGAGGATGGAATGCCCGGCGGCTCAATGCCGGAGGACTTCGGCGGCGGGCGCTGGAACGGCATGACACCGGACGGCTCCAAGGGCGGGCTCGAGGACAGGGATCTTGCCCAAAATGCCCCTCAGGCAGAGACACCGGGCGCAAACCTTGAATTTGCGCCCGGGCTTATCGTGTCCGTCGCCGTCCTGTGCCTCGGACTTGCCTTCGCGCTTTTCTTCAAGCGCAGGTAATCGCGCTCCGGCGCGTAGACAAATCCGCGATTTTGTGCTATCTTCGTATAAGGAAGCGGGGGTGAGGCTATGAAGCTGCTGTTGGCGGAGGACGAGGCGAGCATGTCCGAGGCGCTGGCGGATATTTTGAGATACCACAATTACCTTGTGGACGCCGTTGACAACGGCGCGGACGCGCTTGAATACGCCCGTTCGGAGCAGTACGACGGGATTATTTTAGACGTGATGATGCCGAAACAAAGCGGTTTTGAGGTGCTGCGCCGGCTGCGAAGCGAGGGCTGCCGCACCCCGGTGCTCCTCCTGACAGCCAAGGCCGAAATCGAGGACCGAATCGAGGGGCTCGACCTGGGCGCAGACGACTATCTGCCCAAGCCCTTCGACATGGGCGAGCTTCTGGCGCGCATCCGGGCGATGCTGCGCCGGCGCGAGGACTACAGGCCGGACATCCTCACCTGCGGCGGCCTGTCGCTGAATATGCAGACCTGCGAGCTGAGCGAAAACGGCCTTTCGGCAGTGCTGCCGAAGCTGGAATACCAGCTTATGGAAACGCTGATGCTCAATCAGGGCATCTACCTCTCCTCGGAGGACCTGCTGGTCAAGGTCTGGGGCTACGACACTGACGCGGAACTGGGCTCGGTCTGGGTCTACATCTCCTATCTGCGCCGGCGGCTGAAGGATTTGGACTCCGGCGTGGAGATCCGCGCCAAGAGGAACGTGGGCTACCGCCTGGAGGCGGCGAGATGATACGCGTACTGCGGCGCAGATTTGTCGTAAGCGCCATGGCGGCAATCTCCGTGCTTCTGATTGTTCTGCTGGGAGTTATCAACATCGGCAACCTCGTCTCAGGCAGGCAGCGCACGGAGCAGGTGCTCGACATGCTCAGCGAGGGCGAGGGGATGTACAGCCCGCCGGAGAATGAGCCGCGGCGGTTTTTACCGGATGGGAAAAAGCGCGGCCTGCCGCCGGAGCAGACAGCTCCCACGCCGGACGAAATGCTGGGCGCGAGGTATTTCTTCGTGCGCTTTGACGCCGCCGGGGAAATCGTCTCGCTTGATATGAAGCACATTCACGCCGTTGACGGGGACGAGGTGCGGGAGATGGCGCGCGCGGCCTGCGACGGGGGCGAGACCTCCGGTCGGATGGAGCGCTTCCGTTTTCGAGTCACCCAGGCGAAGGACGGCAAGGGCAGCTTCGCCATATTTCTGGACGTGTCCAGCCAAACGCGCTCCGTGCGCACGGTTTTCGGGATCTCTCTGGCCGTGGGCGCCTTTTGCTGGGCGTCAATGCTGCTGCTTGTGCTGCTGTTGTCGCAAAAGGCGATAAGGCCGATTGCGGAGAATATCGAAAAACAAAAGCAGTTCGTGACCAACGCCGGGCACGAGATAAAGACCCCGCTGTCCATCATCCTCATCAACACCGACGCGCTGGAGCTGCATCTCGGGGCAAACAAGTGGAGCGAAAATATCCGCGCGTAGACCGAGCGGCTGACGGAGCTGATGAAAAATCTCCTGACTCTGGCGAAGCTGGACGAAAACAGCGGAAAGCTGCCGGAGAGCGTATTTTCCGCGAATCTGCTGCTTGAAGAGCTGCTGGACCCGTATTACGAGATCGCCGCGGAGAAGGGCGTGTCGCTGAGCGCCGATTTCCAGAGCGGCGTGTCGCTCCGGGCGAACCGCGAGAGCATAACGCAGCTTTTCTCCATCCTGCTGGACAACGCTGCGAAGTACACGCCCTCAGGCGGAGGAATTGAGGCGTCGCTGTCGGAAAACGGAAAGCACGTCGTTTTCGCGCTCCGGAACACCTGCGATATTCCGGAGGACACGAACCTGAGGAAGCTGTTCGACCGCTTCTACCGCTGCGACAGCGCAAGAACGCAGAAGGACGGCGGCTGCGGCATCGGCCTGTCCGCCGCTCAGGCCATCGTGCATGCCCACGGCGGCACGATAACAGCCAGCAGGGAAGGGGACTCGATTTTGTTTACGGTAAAGTTATAAAAAAT
Source organism: Butyricicoccus sp. (assembly GCA_023664105.1). Taxonomy (GTDB): domain Bacteria; phylum Bacillota; class Clostridia; order Oscillospirales; family Oscillospiraceae; genus JAMPGF01. The sequence goes on from JAMPGF010000041.1 coordinate 13,761, forward strand.
TACGGAGAGCGTTTGAAGCTCTCCGTAATTTTTATGCGAAGCGCTTGACGGCGCGTTCGCCGCCGTCGAGGGCGCGGAGCGTATAGACGATGACTGCCGCGCAAATAATGAAGGTCAATACATCCGACACAGGCATGGAGTAAAGCACCCCGTCCAGCCCGAAGCGGAGTGGCAGCAGCAGGGCAAAGCCCACGCCGAAAATGACCTCGCGCACCATGGAAATTGCGGTAGAGGCAAAGGCCTTTCCGAGCGACTGCAAATAGATGAAGGTGCCCTTGTTCACCGTAGCCAGCACCGTCATGCACAGGTAGACGCGGAAGCACTTTATTCCGTACTGCATGTAATAGACGCTCTCGCCGTCAGCGCCGAAAATGCCGATGAGCTGGCGCGGGAAAAGCTCCACGATCAGCAGCGCCACAGCGCCGACGGCGGCCTCAGCCGCCAGAAGGCGCAGGAAAAGCGCCCTGGCGCGGTCGCGCCGCCCCGCGCCGATGTTGTAGCCCACTATGGGGATGCAGCCGGCGGCAAGGCCTACGGAAATGGAAATGACTATCTGGAAAAACTTCATCACGATGCCCAGCACCGCCATGGGGATCTGGGTGTACTGCTCCTGCCCGAAAATGGAGTCGAGGGAGCTGTATTTCAGCGTCATGTTCTGTACCGCGGCCATGGACATGACGAGGGAGATCTGCGAGAGAAAGCTGCAAAGGCCGAGGGGGAGGTATTTTTTCATCAGGGAGGGACGGAACCGGAAGCAGCCCCGCTCAAGCTTCACGGCCTTCATATGGCAGAGATACCACACGGCGAGCCCGGCAGTCAGCACCTGGCCAAGCACCGTGGCGGCAGCCGCGCCCATCATGCCCCAACGGAAGACGAAGATGAATACGGGGTCAAGAATGATGTTGACCAGCGCGCCGGCCAGTGTCGAGGCCATGGCGAATTTAGGGCTTCCGTCAGAGCGGATGATGGGATTGAGCGCCTGGCCGAACATGTAGAAGGGCACGCCGAGGGTAATCCAGAAGAAATATTCTTTCGCCTGGCGGAAGGTCTCGGCGTTGACGCGCCCGCCGAACATGGTCAGAATCGGCTCGCTGAAAAGCAGATAGGCAGCGGTGAGCGCCGCACTTGCGGAAATGCAGAGCAGGACGGCGCTGCCGATGCTTTTGCGGGCGCGGCCGCTGTCTCCGGCACCGAGGCTGATGCTGACAAAGGCGCAGCAGCCGTCGCCGATCATGACCGCGACGGCGAGCGCGACGACGGTCAGCGGGAACACAACCGTGTTCGCGGCGTTGCCGTAGGAGCCGAGATAGTCGGCGTTGGCGATAAAAATCTGGTCAACGATGTTGTACAACGCCGCGACCAGCAGGGAAATGACACAGGGCACGGCGTACTTTGCCATGAGCCGCCCCACCGGGGCGGTTTCAAGAAACGAGTTTGATTTGTTTTCCAAGTTAATTACCTCCTGAACACGAAAAAGCGCGCGGCGAGAAGAGCTGGACTTATGCCTTCAGGCCGCGCGCTTTTTGTATTGAATTGAAAAAACGCGCAGCAGTCAACCGGAATTACGCTTGACGCTACACGTTGCGTTGATATTATAGCAGATTTGCAGCGGAAAAGTCAAGGGGAATAGACAAATCAGTCACGCCCGTCTCATAAAAAGCGAATAAGCTCAAGAAGTAAATTGGAATCAATAA
>JAMPGF010000042.1 GCA_023664105.1 Butyricicoccus sp.
TCTCCGGCTTTTACAACCCGCTCAGGCCCCATTCCCACAATCACGGCCTTTCGCCCAATCAGGCCGAACTGCAATTTCTTGGCAAATCTGCTTGTCCACTTTATTGACTATAGTCCCCCTTGACAGGTTCCCGGATTTGCGGCAAATTGTTTCCTTATTTCTGGCAAAGCGATTCAAATAAAATTGCGAGGTGTGCTTTTGCACTCCTCGCAATCCATTCTTGTAAACTTCTCCCATTTGTCAATCTTCTTCTTGACATTTACCAAAATTTTTTGTACGCGCCAGAAACACTCTTCCCATGCTTTTTCACAAATATAGCACGGACAAAGCAATGTGCGGCACGCCGCCGGGCTTTTGGCGTTGTGCATCCCGGCTAACAGATGAGCGTGAACAAAGGGCCGTTTTTTACCAAGACGGCCCTTTATGCTTGAGTCAGTCGTCCTGCTCGTCTTCGTCGTCCTCGTCGAAGTCAAACTCCATCATTTCACCACAATTGGGGCACTGGATGGAGCCGAGATTGAGCACGTCCTCATCCACCGTTATGGTGTTGTCGCACGCGGGGCAGGTAAGCTCGAAAAAGATGGGCTCGTCCTCGTCATCTTTGGAGGAGCAACCGGAGCAGCGATAATCGTCCTCATCATCGTCGTCATCGTAGTCATAAACCATGTCCTCGACATCCGCGAGATCATCGCTGAGCGCGTCGATCTCCTCGGCAAGGTCATAGGCGTTTTCTTCGATATCCGCAATATCGGAAGCCAGATCCTCAAGAATATCGGCTATCACGGAAAAAAGCTTTCCCTGCTCGGACTTTTCGTCGATTCCCATGCCCTCAATCAGGCCCTTGAGATAAGCGACTTTTTCGGAAGCGGTCATTTTTGTTCCCTCCTTTTATCGGGCTGTAAACGTTTTAATCAGGCTCAGGCTCTGGACAGGTACTCGCCGGTGCGGGTGTCAATCTTGACCATTTCGCCGGGCTCGATGAACAGAGGCACCTTTATCTCGGCGCCGGTTTCGAGCGTGGCGGGCTTGGTGGTGTTGGTGGCGGTGTTGCCGGCAAAGCCGGGGTCGGTCTCGGTGACCTGGAGCTCCACGAAGAAGGGGGGCTCGACGGAGAACACCTTGCCCTTGTAGGACAGCACAGTGCAGACCATGTTTTCCTTGACAAACTTGAAGTTGTCGGAAAGCACGGAGGTGTCCACAGGCTCGAGTTCATAGGTCTCGGGATCCATGAAGTAGTAAAGGCCGGAGTCCTCGTAGCTGTACTCCATGCTGCGGCGGTCCACAGTCGCATTTTCAAACTTCGCGGTGGGGTTGAAAGAGGTTTCGGTTACGGCACCGGTGATGACGTTTTTCATCTTTGTGCGCACGAAGGCCGCGCCCTTGCCGGGCTTGACGTGCTGGAATTCGACGACCTGCATTACGTTGCCGTCCATCTCAAAGGTTACGCCGTTTCTGAAATCGCCTGCAGAAATCATAATAGGTTTCCTCCTATGTTGTAGTGCTCTTTGAAATTTAACTACACAATTTTACAACAAATAACTCAACAATGCAAGACATTTCTTAATTAAACTGGCACACAAAGGCAATATTTCCGCTGTAGGAGGCGGGAAGCACCGAGATCGGGTCATTTCTCGCGTCGTTGAAGCACCAGATATCGCGGGTGATGCTGTGCCACATGAGCAGATAGTTTTCCTCTGTGCCGTCCACGTCGTAGGCTGACGGCTCGTTGGTGTCCCACACGGCGTAGGTCATTTTCTCGCCGGTGACGTAGTACCACTCGTCGTTGGCGCCCCTGTAAGCGCCCAGCCAGAAATAGCGCGCGCCGGACTGCTCGGCCAAGGACTTTATCTCCTCAAGCTCCGCGTCATTTTTCACCGTTGCCAGATGTCCGCCCAGCTCGACGCACTTGTTTGAGGCCTGCTCCCAGGTCAGATCCTCGAGTATCACCTGATAGGTCGTCTCGGGCTCGGGAGTGGCCTCGGGCGTGGGTTCCGGCGTGGGCGTGGGCCTTACGTCGGGGGTGTGCTGCACCGGGGGGGTGATGTCGGGTGTTGGCTCATTTATGACGGTGAGGCCAGAGCTGCCCGGGTTAATCTGTATGGTTTCCGGGCCAACGTCGCAGCTTCGGAAAAACAGCGCCAGGCACACGAGCACTACCGCGATAACTATGGCCGGTATGAGCCAGTTGTTCACCCTGGGTTTGGGGTCCCGGAAGGTCTCGATTTCCTTCTGCTCCCTGGCCGGGTTTTCCATTTTGGGCTTTTTGGCCTTCTTGGGCTTGGGCTCCTCCATCGGCTCGAATTCCTTGTCAACCTTGTAGCTGTGCGCGGTTTTCACCTCCTCGTCGGAAAGAGGCATGACTGGCACGGCGGCGGGGACGGCGGCGCCCTCCGGCAGGGACTGAAGCGCCTGGCGCAGGGCGGCGGGGTCGGCATAGCGGTCCTCACGCCGGAAGGAAGCGGCGCGCAGCACAACGTCGCCCAGCTCGCGGCTCGCGATACGGGGGTAAGGCATGGCGTTGCCGCGCATGCGGGACTGGAGCGCGGAGGCCCGAATCTCCGGCGTCAGCTCTCCGGCGGAAGAGAAGGGCAGTACGCCGCCGTTGAGCGCCGTGTAGAGAATAAGCCCTATGGAGTACACGTCCGCGGCGGGGCTGTCCTGCCCGTGCCAGAACTGCTCGGGGGCAATATACTCAAGCGCGTCGGGCGGCATTTCCTTTATGCCCATGCGCTCCGCTGGGCCGAGGTAAACCTTGCCGTCAATAAGGCTCAGCTTGCCCGGCCAGATGTTTCCATGGCACAGTTCGCCGCCAAAGGCGCTCTCAACCGCGGCGCAGATGTCTATACCTAACTCGATAACCTCACGGGGGGACATGGAGGTGAGCCCGCCCGCAAGCGTGTTGTCGGGGTCAAATGTCAGATTCATAATTTACGGTAAATCCTTTCAAGACTTGGGCGACCGGGAGATCCCGGAAAAATAACATAACTATATTAGCACACAGGCCGGAGCATAGTCAACATAATATGTGATACTCGAAGCAAAAGAAATCGTGCCAATTTTTGGCGGCGCCTGCCGGAAGGCGTTTGCGGGAAGGGCGGCGTTTCTGTACTTGTATTTTTTGCGACCTTGGATTAAAATAAAATATATTCTCGCCGTTTACTGTGTATGGCGGTATTATATGCGTAAATTGTAACTAATTTGTAGCTTTTTGGGCCAAAGAGAAATTTTTTTGCTACGGAGACGGAAATGGTTGACATAATCATTATTGGAGGCGGGGCCTCCGGAATGCTGGCGGCGCTGACGGCGGCGTGTGACGGAGAGAACCGCGTCACGCTGCTGGAGCGCCAGGCGCGTGTGGGCAGGAAGCTGCTTTCCACGGGCAACGGCCGCTGCAACCTGACGAATACGCGCGCGGGCGCGGAGCACTATCACGGCGGCGCGGACTTTGCCGCGTATGCGCTGGGCGCCTTCACGCCGGAGGATACGCTTGACTTTTTCGAGAGCCTGGGCCTGCTCACCTCGCGGGAGTACGGCGGACGGGTATATCCGCTGAGCAACCAGGCAAACAGCGTGGTGGACGTGCTGCGCTTTGCCCTTGAGCGGGAGAATATCAGGATTTTGACCGGTTGCGCGGCGGAGAGCGTAAAGCGCGCGGGGGACGGCTTTTACGTCGGCTGCGCGCAGGGGGAGCTTTTCGCGGACAAGCTCATCGTTGCCTGCGGCGGCTGCGCGGGGAGCAGGCTCGGCGGTGTCATGGACGGATACAGGCTTCTGGCCTCGCTCGGACACAGTCGCACGGCGCTTTACCCCGCCTTGACGCAGGTGCGCACGGACAGCGCCTATCCGCGCGCGCTCAAGGGCGTGCGCGCCGACTGCCGTGTGACACTCCGAAGGGGGAAGAAAATCCTGGAGCAGAAAAGTGGGGAGCTGCTCTTCACGGACACGGGGGTGTCCGGCACTGTTATATTTGAGCTCTCACGCGCGGTTTCCTCCGGGGGGGAGGGGCTGGAGCTTGGCCTGGATTTTATGCCGGACATGGACGGGGAAAGACTTTTGCGCCATCTTCGCGCGAGACGGGAGATGGCCCCGCTGTTGCCGGCAAATCAGATCCTTGTCGGCACGGTGCACAACCGCCTTGGCCAGATGCTGTGCAAATACGCCGGAGTGGGCGGGGAGCTTACGCTTGCCCGGCTGGATGATGCTCAGCTTCACGCCGTGGCCGCGGCCTGCCGCGACTTCCGTCTGCGTGTGACCGGTGTGTCCGGCTTTGAGAGCGCCCAGGTGACGGCGGGAGGCATGCGCACGGAGGAATTCGTGCCGGAAACGCTGGAAAGCCGAATCGTGCCGGGGCTTTTCGCCTGCGGCGAGGTGCTGGACGTTGACGGCGGCTGCGGCGGCTACAACCTGCAATGGGCGTGGTCGAGCGGACGCCTGGCGGGGAGACTGGGAAAATGATACTTGTGCGGAACATGAAGCTGCCCATAGACGGCGATGAGCGGGAGCTGCGTGCCATGGCCGCCGCGGCGCTGAAGATCCCCGAGAGGGAAATAAGAAGCCTGAAGATAGTAAAAAAGTCTCTCGACGCGCGGAAGAAAAACGGGATACGCTGGCTGTATTCCGTCGCCGTGGAGACGGCGGGGGAGCAGCGTTTGCTCCGACGCGCGGGGAACAGGAACTGCGAGCTTTACAAGCCTTTCGCGTACGATATACCGCGCGTCAGCAGTGATACGCGCCCGGTGATCGCGGGCTTCGGCCCGGCGGGGATTTTTGCCGCGCTGGTACTTGCCGAGGCGGGAGCGCGCCCGATAGTGCTCGAGCGCGGCTGCGCGCTTGAGGAGCGGCGCGAGAGGGTAGAGAGCTTCTGGAGCGGCGGGGAGCTGTGCCCGGACGCAAACGTCCAGTTCGGCGAGGGCGGCGCAGGCATGTTCTCCGACGGCAAGCTCGGCACCGGCACGCATGACGTGCGCATCGCTTGGGTGCTGGAGCAGTTCCGCCGCTTCGGCGCGCCGGAGAGCGTGTGCTATGACGCGCACCCGCACGTCGGCACGGATGTATTGGCGGACGTGGTAAAAAACATACGCGAACACATTCTCGCCCTCGGAGGCGAGGTGCGTACGCGCTCAAAGCTCAGCGGCCTGCGCATTGAGAGCGGCGCGCTTGCCGCTGTGACGGTGGAGGGCGCGGACATCGCTTACGAGCTGCCATGCCGGGACTTGATTTTGGCCATAGGCCACAGCGCGCGCGATACATTTGAGATGCTGCACGCGCTGGGCGTACCCATGGAGCAAAAGCCCTTTTCCATGGGCGTGAGGATTGAGCATGCGCAAAGCGAGGTCGGCGAGAGCCAGTACGGCGAGGCGTACACGCGCCTGCCGCCGGCGGAGTATAAGCTCAACTGCCGCCTGCCGGACGGCAGCAGCGCCTACACCTTCTGCATGTGCCCCGGCGGCTACGTCGTCGCGGCGGCGAGCGAGAGCGGGGGAGTGGTGACCAACGGCATGAGCCTGTCGGGCCGCAGCGGAGAAAACGCCAACAGCGCCCTGCTCGTGGCGCTCACGCCGGAGGATTTCCCGGGAAATGGCGCGCTTGCGGGAATGTATTGGCAGCGGGAGATCGAGCGCCGCGCCTTTGAGCTTGGAGGGGGAGACTATCGCGCTCCGGCCCAGACCGTGGGTGACTTTCTTGCCGGGCGCGCGAGTGCGGGGCCCTGTGGCGTTGAGCCGACCTATCGCCCGGGCGTGAAGTGGACGGACATACGCCGCGTCCTGCCGGAAAGGGTGTGCGATACCATAGCCGCGGCGATTCCGGAGCTTGCCCGGCGCATGAGATGCTTTGATATGCCCGGAGCTGTGATGACCGCGCCGGAGACGCGCTCGTCCTCGCCGGTGCGTATACTGCGCGGGACCGACCTTCGCTCGAGCTTCGGCGGATTCTACCCCAGCGGCGAGGGCGCCGGCTACGCCGGGGGCATCACCAGCGCCGCCGTGGACGGCATGAAGTGCGCGGAGAGGGTAATTGAGACATTAAAATAAAAATCCTGCCCTCGGGCAGGATTTTTATAATTACAAGATCTTCGAGTACACCGCCTTGAACACCAGCGAGACAATGAGCTGCCCGCAGGCGCAGGCTATGGCGGTCAGCGACACGGTCATATTGACCTGCGCGAGCAGCAGACCGGCGATTATCATAATGACTGCCGTCACCACGCTGAAGGGATATCCCGCCTTCGCGCGGATGAGCTTCATGCGCTCGTCATTGTCCCTGTTGTAGCCAAGCCGAAGCTTTTTCTCATCCCTGAGCATGAACCAGCTGCGGAAAATAACGGCTATTGAAAGAATGAAAATGCCCAAGCATATTCCGCACGGGAATCCGGCGAGAAAACCGCCGGCCATGGTTTTGGCGCTGTCATCGTGCTCAGAGCCAATGACAAGGAAAAGATATACTGAAAGTGCCAGCGTTATAATCGCCAGCAAAACACACAGAAGCAATCTGCGCTTTACGGCCTTTTTGTATTGTTCCATATTATTCTCCTCCAATTTCATTATCAAATTCCGAAAAATCAAAGACTTCCTCGATACCCAGCCCAAAATAATGAGCAATCTTGTACGCCAGCGGCAGGGAGGCGGTGTATTTTCCCGTCTCGATCGAGGTTATGGTCTGCCGCGTGGTGCCAACAGCGAAGGCAAGCTCGTCCTGTGAGAGCTTGCGCTGCTTCCTCAGCTCCCTTATTCTTGTTTTCAGCTGTACATCACCTCCAAAACGCAAAGTTCACTTTGCATTTTCAGCATAGCACGCTTCGCAAAAAATGTCAAGTATACTTTGCAAAAACGGCGAAAAAATTTACTAACTGTAAAAGCAGCCTTTTTGCTCAAAATATTCGCAAAGAGGTGTTTTCAATGAAAATAAACAAACGGAAAAAGGCCGTGGTGATCTCGATTTCATACCTTTCCGCGGCTGTGATAGCCCTTGGCATACTCGCTGGGACAAACTACCAGCGTGCCGAGACATATAAAAGGTACGTCGCGGCCAACTACCAGCACGCCTTCGGCGAGCTTGTCACGGCGGTGTCGGAAATGGATACCGCGCTGCAAAAGAGCCTGTATGCCACCTCGCCGTCGATGGTCAGCACGGTGTGCACCGAAGTTTTCGGAAAGGCCATGACGGCGCAGATGTCGCTGGGCGTGCTGCCTTTCTCCACCCAGGAGCTTGAGCAGACCGCGGGCTTTATCAGCCGCGTGGGGGACTACGCCTTCGCCCTGTCCAGAAGCGCCGGCTCCGGCGCGGGATATACTGACGAGGAAAAGAAAAACCTCCGCGCCCTTTCCGAGACGGCGAACCTGCTCTCGGCGAATATGAAGTCCCTGCAAACCGACCTGATGGACGGCGTGCTGACCATGGATGAGCTTGAGGACTCCCAGGACCGCCTTGACGCGGCCGAGGAGTCCATGCCAAAAACCCTCGGCGGCAGCATGAGGCTCATCGAGCAGGAGTTTCCCGAGATACCCAGCCTTGTCTACGACGGCCCATTCTCCGAGCATATTACAAAACAGGAGCCCGTGACGCTAAAGGGGACGCGGGAATACACCGAGGACGAGGCGCGCGACGCCGCCGCGCAGTTTTCCGGCGTCAGCCGCAGCAAGCTCTACCTGACCGGCGAGAGCGGGGGAGACCTGCCCTGCTATTATTTCGAGGCCAATGTGGGCGGCGGCACTCTGAACCTGAAGGTGACAAAGCAGGGCGGAAAGGTCGTCAACATGCTCTCCTCCCGCCAGCCGGGCGAGGGGAAGCTGTCCGCTGACGAGGTACTCAAATCGGCCTATAAGTTCCTCGACGGACGCGGCTACAGAGACATGGTGGAGACCTACCGCATACGCCAGAACAACATCGTGACAATAAACTTTGCCTACCGCCAGGATAAGGTGCTGTGCTACTCCGACCTGGTGAAGGTTGCCATAGCCGAGGACACAGGCGCGGTGTGCGGCTTTGAGTCACAGGGTTACCTGATGACCCATTGCCGCCGCGACCTGCCGCTGCCCGCCGTGACCGAGGAGCAGGCGAGGGAAAAGGTGCCAGATGGGCTCGAGGTGCTTGCCACCCAGCTTGCGCTGGTGCCCAGCGACGGAAAATATGAAAAGCTGTGCTACGAATTCAAGTGCAGCGACGAAAATGACCGCCACTGCCTGATATATGTCGGCGCCGAATCCGGCGAGCAGGAGAAGATTTTGATACTCATTGAGGACGAAACGGGTGCGCTGACGATATAAATATTGCCCCCAAAAGGGCCCAAAAAGCGGCTTCGCCGCTTTTTGGGCCATCAACCCCTTGACGGAAATGGAAAAAGGTTGTAAAATACAATGGACTATAGGATGAAATCACTGTCGGCTCTGCGTGGGACAGGCTTCCCGCTCGGGCCGTGCCTGAAGGAAAGGTCGGTGTACAATGGGCTTTATTCCAGAGATAACCTGCCGTCATTGCGGTAAAAAATACTCAGCGATACACAACCGCTGCCCGAACTGCGGGACCCGCCGGGTCAAGCAGTCGTCCCGCGCCCCGTCGACAACGGCGAGCGCCAGCCAGGGCAGCTCCGCCAATTCGAGAGCCAGCGTAAACGCGAAGTGGCAGTTCATATTCGGCTGCGTGCTTGTTGCGGCCGTTATTGTGGCGGTGATAATACTCATCAGCGCCAGCCTCGGCGCGGGGAGCAAGGAGCCCGTGGCAACGCCGACGCCCACGGTGCCGGTTGACACGCCGACGCCCACGCCTACTCCGACGCCGACACCCACGCCGACACCGACTCCCACCGTGACGAGCATTACCATAACCTATTTGAACGGTCCGCTGACGGAGTTTCTGCAGCACATGGGACAGGACATCGACCTTGACGCGACGGTTTATCCCATTAACCCCGAGGCCGTTGTGGAATGGAGCAGCAGTGACGAGAGTGTGTTTACGATAGACGAAAACGGTGTGCTTACGCCCGTGGCGCCCGGCACGGCCACCGTGTATGCCAAATGCGGCGGTATCATGGCCAACTGCATAGTGTACGTCACCCCCTGACGAAAACGAGAAAATCCGGCCGCGCCATGAGCGCGGCCGGATATAAAAACGCGAAAAAGTGCAAAAAGGTATTGACATTTACTATTTGTTTTGATAGAATAATCCTTGCTGATAAATGAATAAGCCATGGACGATTGGCGCAGCTGGTAGCGCATCCGCTTGACGTGCGGGAGGTCACAAGTTCGAGTCTTGTATCGTCCACCATTTTCCAAGTCTGAAAAGCACTGAAAACAAAGGGTTTTCGGTGCTTTTCTTCTTTTTTCAGAGGACTTTGAAAAGGCAGATTTTCCAGAAAAAAACAGTTGGACAACATTTTGGACAACAAACTACCGGAAAAGCGTTGGTAACACCGCAGAAAGGACGTTATCAATGGCTACCATTACACCAAAAGAAAAAGACGGAAAAATCATCGCCTACAAATTCCGCGCCTGCGTGGGCCGGGACGAAAACGGCAGACAGGTATCACGGGCCACCACATGGCGTGTCCCCGAAAACCTCTCCCTTGTCCGTCTGGAAAAAGCTGTACAGCGCGCGGCGGCGGACTGGGAGAAACAGGCAAGGGCGGAGTATGAGAAAGACCTATACGACCCGGAGCGCATCAAGGCCCGCGAGGTTGACCGTACAAAAACGGATTTTGCCCGGTTTGTGCTGGAAGAATGGTTTCCCATCTGCATAGACAACGGGGAGCGCAAGCCCAAAACCGTATCGTTTTACCACGACACCACCAAAAATATTGTGGCATACTTTCAAGGGCAAATCGTCCAGAAAATTTCCGCCCCGGACATTCAGAAATTCTTGATTTATCTTCGGACGGAAAAGGGCTTTGCCCCGCAGAATGTTCACCACCATTACCGTACCCTCAACATGATTTTCGCCTATGCCGCAAGGCAGGAATTGATTGTGAAAAATCCTATGGACAAGGTTGACCGCCCCAAGCTGGGCCGGAAAAAGGTTGACGCGCTTTCCCAAGAACAGGCGGCGGCGTTCTTTGCCGCAATCCAAGAACAGCCCCTTGACTTTCGCTGTCTGCTCCATCTGCTCATTACCACGGGCATACGCAGGGGCGAGTGTATCGGGCTGAAATGGAGCGACCTTGATGAAACGCGCGCAACCCTCACCATCCAGCGCAACGTGGTCTATACGCCGCAAAGCGGCGTGGTAGTCGGAACACCTAAGACCGCCGCCAGCGTCCGCGTTATCCCCGTCATGCAAAGCACGCTGTCCATGCTCCTGACCCTAAAGGCCGGACGGGAACGGGAAAACCCCGGCGTTTCCCTCTCCGACAGCTTTATCTTTCCGGGGGAGGCGGGCATCTTTGAGGCCCGCGACCCAAACGCCGTGACCCGCCGTGTCAAGCGGTTTATGAAAGCCCACAGCCTGCCTGACCTCTCCCCTCACGACCTGCGGCATAGCTGCGCCACTTTGCTTTTAGGCAACGGCGCGGACATCAAGAGCGTCCAAGAGATTTTAGGCCACGTCAACGCAAGCACGACACTGAATTTCTATATCAAGACTGACCTGCGGCAAATGCAGGAGGCCACGGAGAAATTGGCGGCGGCGTTTAATCTGTAAAAGAAGCGGGGCGGGAGAAAATCCCGCCCCTGTTCCTTCGTGCTAAAATCAGTCGGCTTTTGTATAGTAGAAGTTGTATAATTCCCCATAATCATCGCTGACACTAATGTAAATTTTACCATCCTTAAACGTAGCTGTTACAGTAAATTTATCTTCACTCGGCCACCACCACTCGTCCGTTACTTCCATACTGGAATTTTTATCTTCGCTCGACCACCGCCACTCGTCCGTTACTTCCATACTGGAATTTACAATATAATTCTGCTGCTCCGCAAAGAAATAGTGGAAGTCGTTCCCGAAGCCCAGAACAATTTCGCAACCCTCAGCCATTTGAGCCTTCCAACAAACTTCACCGTTATACCAGTAAAAATCAGAAGTCAATTTCATTTCATACCCATCATCATCTCCGACAAACTCACCGCAATAAAGAGAGTAGTGCTGGCAGATTTCCTTGAGTTCTTGTATATATTCGCTGTCATCAGTCGAGGCCGCTAACTGTTTGTATGTGTCAGCAAAGGATATTGTTATCATCTCTCGATAGGGAATTTCTTTAATCCGTTCTGCGCTGTCCTTATAGTCTCCAAGCTCCGTAAATGCGTCGATTGCCTCGTCGTACTCTCCCGCCTCCACAAGCGCAACAGCGGCGTCGTAAGCGGCGTTTTTCTTTGCAGAGTTGATGGAAATCAGCACCGCCGCTATGACCGCCACAGCGATAATCGGCGCAGCAATCATTATTGTCTTCTTTATTTTCCTCGCGCGCTCCGCCGCGGCCTGTTCCGCTGCTGCCCGTTCCTCCGCGGCCTTTTTCTGTTCCTCCGCGGCTCTTTGTCGCTCCGCCGCAAGCCGTTTGTCGCGGTCTGCTTTCAGTTCGTCTAAATCCAGCGCGGCGAGCGCGGCGGCTTCTCTCCCGCAACGGTAGCATTTATTTTCGCCGTCGTGGTTTATAGCCCCGCAGGCGCAGCGCCACAGGTCTTTTTCCTTGTTGAAAATACACTTACAATCCGCGCCGTACTTTATCCGGTACTGCTTCACCAGCTCGTTGTCTGAAAACGCTTTTTCCAAAGATACGGGGGCTGAAAGAGCCTCCCACGCCCCGTCAGAGGCTGTCCAGACGCTGCTGTCCGAAAACACGACCTCCGCCACAGCGACGGAGAAAGAGCGTGTCCCCGCGTCCGGCAGCATGACGGGTGTTTTCTGCCCGAAGTCAGCCTCGCGCTTTACCGAAAGGTCTAAATACTGATAGTTGACCGCGCTGTCAAGAGGTCTACCCGCCGTGTCAAAGGGAGCAATCTTGACCGTTGCCGCCTTGATTATCTTATCTTGAATATTGCGGATTTTAAGCTGTGCTAAAACCTTGCCCGTCTGATTGTGCTTTTGCAGCGCCCCCGCCGCAATCACTACGGGAGCGCCCGCGCAGTAGAGGTTTTTAGGCATGGAAAAAAGCCTTGAATATCTCTCGCTCATTTGCCGTGTCCTCCTTACAGGTCGGGAAGTTCGTCAATGCTGGGGGCATTTTGTGTCTTGTCAATGCTGGGGGCATTTTGCGCCTGCGCGCCGCGGCGGTCGGGCAGGGCAATCACCATCGGATAGCCGAAAATGGCCATCCCGAAGCACCACCAAAAATATTTTTTCTGCGGGTAGCCCTTCATCACGGCGATCTCATACATGGCTTTCGCGGCGAACCAGTCAAACACGATGATAATGATTACATACACCAGCAATCCAGCCAAAACAAATTCCATAAGTACCGTTCCTTTCTTTCCTCGCGTTTAGTTGTTAATTGTCCTTGTCCTTTTCCCGCTTCGCGGGCTTTTTCCCGGTCTTAACGCCCTTGTCAGAGTCGGAAATCGCTTCTTTCCAAATTTCGTCAATGTAGCTTGTGAAGGTCTTTTTCTTGCTGGTGTCCCCCGTTGCGTCCATGATAACCCGGTTGATTTCGTTCAGCTTGTCCTGATAGTTCCACGGCACAGTGATTTCACGCTTGTCCGTGTCAAGAATGATACGCATAAAATACCTCCTAAAAATAGAAAATGTACGCCGCTTTGTGCAAAATACACAGCGTTTCGTACACTCTATCATATATATATATATATATATATTGTCAATAGTTTTCGCAAAACTTTTTCATTTTTCGTCCATTTCACTAAAAAATGACGTGAAAACACGTCAGAACGCTGTAAAATAATGCAGAATAAACGAAAACGCTTGCAAATCATTCGTTTTTCTTCATTTTGCGGTGAAAATACTGTGATTTTCGTGAAAAGCGGCGTTTTGCTTCATTTTGAATAGAAACGCGCCCGATTTCGTCCCGCCGCCGCCGTTTGAGCGTAACCGCCGCCGCGTTTCCCGTTTTCGTCCGTTTCCGCCGTGATTTCACAGCGGTCGGGAAAATCCCCGGAAAAAGCCAGTATCACAAATCAGAAATGAAAAATCCCGGAACACTCCCCCGGTTGCCCTTGCGGCGGCTGGGGGAGTGTTCCGCTCCACAGGTGAAAAAATTTATCAGCCGATTTTTCTTGAAAGTGTATGTTCAAGGTGTGGCACCTGCCTAAAAATTTGTTTGAAATGCTGCAACTCTGCCGTGATTTTTCTTCCCTATGTCATTAATTGCTACAAAAAAATTTTTATGGTATAATATTTATAGAAAGTGAGAGAGAGGTAGAAATCTCTCGAAAGGCTTTCAAAAATTACAAAAAAGGAGGCTTTTATATGCCAGAAATTCCTATAATCAAACCTCAATACAACAACTGTTTTACGCTGGGCGGCAAGTCCAAAAGTGAGAAAGGCAATCCTATAAAAGTACCTATGTTCATCGACAGCGACGGCTATGTCAAAAGGCTGTGGGAAGGCAAGGATGGGCAACTGTCGTGCCTCTATTCGTTGCCCTACGAAAACGCCAAACGGACGCTTGACACCTATTTGAACGGCCAGCGGAGAACAAAGGGCGATGACAGCTTGCGTGTCAGCTTGTACCTTGACAATGCCATGTATGGTAATCTACATATTTTTGTGATTGACATTGACGCATTTGACGAAAACAGCGGCTTTTTCCAGAGTGCGAAAAACCTTGCTGACAAGGTTACAAGATCGCAAGGTAGAGGCTATCACATGTTCTACGGCGTTGATAAAAATGTTGCCACACCGCTTTTTGACAGCATTAACCTTTTGACAAGCGACAGTGCGAAAAGCTATGTTTCCTCTACGGGCAACGTGACGCTGGACGGTGCAAATAAAGTTGACTTTTTCTGTGACGCAAGACATTTAATCTATGAATGGGAGGAATGGGACAATGCCGAAGGACTGACCGACAAGACACAGGCCCTTTACGAACTGATAAGAGATAACTTTGTCTTAAAGCGTCCGATGGGCGCAGGACAGGGAGAGAGCCGCCACGAAGCAGGAAAAAAGCGGGCCGTTCCGCTGGACGAATTGGATGAGGCTGATTTGTTGTCGCGCATGAATGACGCACAGAATGAGATTTTTAACGACCTGATAACAAACTATTCGCCAGACTGCAAACGCGAGAAATGGTTTAGCGTTGGCATTAACATCTGGCACGTTTTCGGTGATGATTTGGGCCGTGACGTGTTCCGCTTTTGGAGCGAACCGGGACACAGCTTTGTGCCGCAAGGTTGCGAGGCTACATGGGAGAGCATCAAGAAGTGCGCTCCAAGAAAGTGTCTGAACAACCACAAGTGGAACGGGATACTGCACGATAATATGAAAAGCGCGTTTTGAGCCGATAATGGCGTGAAACCTACACTTCAAAAATGGAGGTGTTGACAATGTGAACATGAATGAGAAAGCGGGGTGGGGAACCGCCGAGGGGCAATCTCCCGCTCCACCCGCTCCGCAATGCTTCTTTCGCGGGGAACCGCTCGGATGGCTGACTGTCCAGAAAACGAAAACCGTTGTCACGGAAAACGCAATCGGTGACAGCGAGGCCAGCGAAAGGCCAGACCGTAAAGAGCATTGGATAGTGTACCGCTCCGGCAAGTACAAGAAAGAGGCTTTTTATAAAATGGCTTTCGGGTAGGACTACAAAAAATATCCGTACATGGTGGAATTTCACACAGACGATATTTATTGGCTGGGCGGAAGTCAACGGGCCAAACTGCAATATCACATTCTGGCAAAACAATTCCCTCTTGTCTATGTAGACGAACAGGACAAGGCTGATTTAGAGGTGTTCGCCGCGCAATCCGACACAGAAACCGCGCAGCTTTGGCTTGCCCGTATGCACTGGCCGCAAGGCCACGAAAAAATGGTGACATTCGGGCAAGCCCTTACTGTGCCGGGCTGCGTCAACGGCCTATGGTGCTACAAGCCCGATATGGGCGCTACAAGCGCCGCTTACACAGGTTGCTATATGACATGGGAATTGTGGGCCGCGTCCATTATCAACTATCTGGACGGCCAGAGAAAGTCCAGAACGGACAGCATGGCAAAACTTGAAAAAGAGGTCATGCTCCGTCTGTACTACCAAAACGGCTTGTGTCTGACCGTCCCCGGCGATATGCGGCGGGCAATCGTAAGATGGGTTTATCAGTATTTACGGAACGGAACCGCTCCGTTTCCCTATTCTTGAATATACAATGTAAGTGCAACAGGGGGGTAGGAAATGGCTCATAGCTCTGGTAAACTGATGTTTGTGAGAACAAGAAGGATACCGGAGGGAGCTATGAGCCATTACAAACATCTTACACGAATAGAG
>JAMPGF010000043.1 GCA_023664105.1 Butyricicoccus sp.
GCTTCACATCGGGCGGGCGCGCCCCCCTGCCGGAGCTCAACGCCGGGCAGGCCGCCGCCTTTGAGGGGCTTTCGGCCCTGCTGGAAATGGACAGCGCCGAGCCGGCGCTGCTCTTCGGCGTGACGGGCAGCGGGAAAACCACGGTGTACATCCGCCTTATTGACCGCGCGCTGCGCGCCGGACGCTCGGCCATACTGCTCGTGCCGGAAATTGCCCTCACGCCGCAGATGCTTGAAACCTTTTCCTCCTACTTCGGGGAGCAGATCGCGGTTTTGCACAGCTCTCTGTCCATAGCCGAGCGCTATGACGAGTGGAAGCGCGTGAAAAACGGCAGCGCCCGCCTTGTAATCGGCACGCGCAGCGCCGTGTTTGCCCCGGCGGAGGATCTGGGCCTTGTGATAATCGACGAGGAGCAGGAGGAGACCTACAAATCCGAGTCCGCCCCACGGTATCACGCGCGCGACGTGGCGAAATACCGCTGCGCCGAGACAAACTCCCTGCTCCTGCTCGGCAGCGCGACCCCGGATGTGGAAAGCCGCTACGCCTGCGAGACGGGCCGCTGCTCCTTCTTCCGCCTCGACGAGCGCTACAATCAGATGGCCCTGCCGCAGGTGCGTATCGTGGACATGAAGCGCGAGCTTCGCGCCGGAAACGGCACGAGCATAAGCTCTTTTTTGCGCTCAGAGCTTGAGGAAAACATCTCCCGCGGGGAGCAGAGCATACTTTTCCTCAACCGCAGGGGGGCGTCGAAGCTTATAACCTGCTTGGACTGTGGATATAATTTCAAGTGCCCGAATTGCAGCGTGAGTCTGACCTATCACAGCAGCAACCGCCGCCTTATCTGCCACTACTGCGGCTACACCCGCACGGTGGCCGAGCGTTGCCCCGACTGCGGCGGCGAGCTCAGCTACATCGGCGACGGCACACAGAAGATAGAAACCCAGCTCCGGGAGCTGTTTCCCGGCACGGAGATACTTCGCATGGACGCGGACACCGTTGCAGCCGCCGGCTCGCACGACGCGCTGCTGGGCCGCTTCCGCACAGAGCGTATCCCCATCATGATAGGCACGCAGATGGTGACCAAGGGCCTGAATTTTGACGACGTGACGCTTGTCGGTGTGCTCTCGGCGGACCAGAGCCTCTACTGCGGGGACTACCGCGCCGCGGAGCGGACCTTTTCCCTGATAACCCAGGTCATAGGCCGCAGCGGCCGCGCCAGCCGCCCGGGACGCGCGGTGATACAGACCTTCACCCCGGAAAACCAGGTGATACGCTTCGCCGCGCGCCAGGATTATGAGGCTTTTTTTAAGCAGGAGATCGAGCTTCGCCGCGTGCAGAAGTGTCCGCCGTTTACCCATATCATAACCCTGACCGCCTCGGGAGGCGACGAGCGCCTTGTAATCTCATCGTGCAAGCGCATCCGCGCCCTGCTTGAGCGCGCGCTGCGCTCAAAGCCGGGGGTGAACATCCTCGGACCCGCGCCGTACCCGGTGGTGCGGGTGAATAACCGCTACCGCTATAAGATATCCCTCGCCTGCGCGCAGGAGCGTCAGGCGCGCGCGCTTGTGTCGAAAATGCTCATATACTGCAACACAGAGAAAGAATTTCGCGGGCTGTCCCTGTACGCGGACATGAACCCGTATGATTGAGGATGATAATGAGGATGATAATATGGCACTGAGAAATATAGTAAAGCAGGGCGACCCCTGCCTGTCAAAGCACTGCCGCGAGGTGACGGATTTCAACACGCGGCTCCACTGCCTGCTCGACGACATGGCGGAGACCCTTGCCGAGGCCGATGGCGTTGGCCTTGCCGCGCCGCAGGTCGGTATACTGCGCAGGGCGGTGCTCGTGCTGGAGACAAACGTTGATGAGGACGAGGAGCCATATATCATCGAGCTTATCAACCCCGAGATAATTTTTTCCGAGGGCGAGCAGGCCGGGCCCGAGGGCTGCCTGAGCGTACCGGGGGTCTACGGCTACGTCAGGCGCCCCGAGCATGTGAAGGTGCGCGCCCAGGACCGCAACGGCGAGTTGTTCGAGGTTGAGGGCTACGGCCTGACCGCCCGCGCCATGTGCCATGAGCTGGCGCATCTTGAGGGCCAGCTTTTCACCGAGGTCAGCGAGCACATCATGAGCGACGAGGAGCTTGACGACTACTACGGCAGGGATGTCAGCAGCGAGATCCACGGGAGAAAGTGAGAAAAATGCGCATTGTCTTTATGGGCACGCCGGACTTTGCCGCGGCGTCGCTGAAAAAGCTTATTGAGGAAAAATACGAGCTCGCCGGCGTGTTCACCCAGCCGGACAAGCCGCGCGGGCGCGGCATGAGCCTGCAAAGCCCACCGGTCAAGCTTCTGGCGCGGGAGCACGGCATACCCGTATATCAGCCGGAAAAGCTGCGCGACGGCACGGCGCTGGAGATACTGAAGAATCTGGATCCGGACATAATCGCCGTGGTCGCCTACGGACGCATACTGCCGGACGACATTCTGGCCCTGCCGCGGCTCGGCTGCGTGAATGTCCACGGCTCGCTCCTGCCGAAATACCGGGGCAGCGCGCCGATACAGTGGGCAGTGCTCAATGGCGACGAGCGCACCGGCGTAACAACAGCGTATGTGACCTCCGAGCTTGACTCGGGGGACATCATATACACCGACGAGACGGATATAAGCGAGTTCGAGACTTCGGGCGAGCTGTTTGACCGCCTCATGGACATGGGCGCGCGCCTGCTTGACAAAACCCTCCGCGCCATCGAGCGGGGAGAGGCCCCGCGAACGCCCCAGGACCATTCCCAGGCCACCTTTACAAAGCAGCTGGACAAATCCATGTGCCCTATTGACTGGACGCGTCCAGCGCGGGAGATAGTCAAGCACATCTACGGCCTCCAGCCCTGGCCCGTCGCCACGGCGGAGATCGGCGGCACGGTATGCAGAATCTATGCCGCGCGCTGCACGCAAAACACCACGGAAAAGCCCGCCGGAAGCATAGTCTCCGCGGGGAAGCATGGCATTGAGTTCGCCTGCGGCGGCGGGCAGACCCTTCTGCTGACCGAGCTTCAGGCCCCCGGAAAAAAACGCATGGCGGCGTCTGATTATCTGCGCGGCCATCCGGTTAAGCTCTGATGGCGGGGGCAAGACAGGCGGCGCTGACCGCGCTGGAGCGCTGCCGCCGTTCGGGAGCGTGGTCGGACGCGGTGCTCGGCGGCGTGATGGATTCAGCCGGGCTGGACGCGCGCGAGCGCGCGCTGTGCGCACAGCTGTGCGCCGGAGTGATGCAGCAGATGTATCTGCTTGACTACTACATCGGCTGCTATTGCACAACGCGCCCGGAGAAGCTGGAGCCGAAGCTGCTGGACCTACTGCGCCTGTCGGCGTACCAGATAATTTTTCTGGACAGGATACCAAACTCCGCGGCGGTGTACGAGGGTGTCAAGCTCTGCCGCGCGCTGGGCTACGCCCGCGCCGCCGGGCTCGTCAATGCGGTGCTGCGCCGGGTGTCGGAAAACGCCGAAAACCTCCCGCCCGTGCGCGCGGACGACCCCGTGAAGGAGCTGTCGGTAAAATACAGTTGCCCCGAGCACCTGACGCGCTGCGTCACGGACATGCTCGGCTTCGGGCAGGGCGAGGCCCTGCTTCGCGCGCAGAACGAGCCCGTTCCGGTCACCGTGCAGTGCAACACTCTTCGCACGGACACGACCGCACTTTTATCGAGCCTTCGCGCCCACGGCGTGGACGCGGAAATGCACCCCTTCCTGCCGGACTGCCTGACGCTTGAGCGCGCGGGCGCGATAGCCGGTCTTGAGGAGTTTCGCGCGGGCTGGTTCTACGTACAGGACGCCGCGGCGAAGCTCGCCGTCATGGCCGCAGGCCCAAGGCCGGGCGACCGGGTGCTGGACGTGTGCGCTGCCCCCGGCGGCAAAAGCTTCGCGGCCTGGCTGCTCTCCGGCGGCGGCGCGAGGATAACGGCCTGCGATTTGCACGAAAACAAGCTCCGCCGCATCCGCGCCGGAGCGGAAAGGCTGGGCATCGAAAATCTCGGGACCCACGCCGCCGACGGCAGAGTTTTCCGCCCGGAATGGGAGAGCGCCTTCGACCTCGTCATCGCAGACGTGCCCTGCTCCGGCCTGGGCGTGATACGCAAAAAGCCGGACATCCGCTACAAAAACCCGGCGGATTTCGCCGCCCTATCCGGGATACAGGGCGCGATTGCGGACAACGCCGCGCGCTATGTAAAGCCCGGCGGCACGCTGCTGTACTCCACCTGCACTTTCCGCGAGGAAGAAAACGCCGCCATCGTCAGCGCATTTCTGAGCGATCACCCCGGCTTCCGCGCCGAGGACTTCGCCCTGCCGGGCGGCCTTGCCTCAAACGGCGGGTGCTTGCAGCTTCTGCCGCACATCCACGGCACAGACGGATTCTTTATAGCTAAACTAATACGAATTTTCGATTAAAAAATATGATCGAAAATTCCGTGTGCTACGCACATTCACGCCGCGCGGAGCGCGTCATGCCGTCTGCTGTGCACGGATATCCGTAAGGCGGCGAAGCCGCCAACGGCTATCTCATCATTAAAAACCTGACGCGCCATGGCGCTATAAAAAGCTTTTCAAGCTTTTTAACTGGTTTTAGTATCAGGAGAGATATATGACAGACTTAAAATCCCTGCTGCCCGACGAGCTTGAGGAATATGTCCTCGCCCTGGGCGAGCCGAAATTCCGCGCGAAGCAGCTTTTTCTCTGGCTGGCGCAGGGAGCGGAGTCCTTTGAGCAGATGAGTAATCTGCCGAAGGCATTCCGGGACAGGCTGAGCGCTGACGCCTATGTAAATAATCTCACCCTGTTGCGCAAGCAGACCAGCGCCGTGGACGGCACGATAAAATACCTCTGGCGCCTGCGCGACGGCAACGCCGTGGAGACGGTGCTTATGCGCTACAGGCACGGCAACAGCGTGTGCATCTCATCCCAGGTCGGCTGCCGCCAGGGCTGTGCCTTCTGCGCCTCCGCCATCGGCGGCCTGGTGCGCGATCTCACCGCCTCGGAGATGCTCGACGAGGTAATGTACTCGGAAAAGGACAGCGGGGAGAAGATTTCCAACATCGTCATCATGGGAATAGGCGAGCCGCTGGATAATTTTGACAACGTAATGCGCTTTCTCCGGCTGGTCAACCGCCCGGAGGGGCTGAATATAGGAATGCGCCATATCTCGCTGTCCACCTGCGGGATGATCGAGCGCTTTGACGACCTCGCGCGCGAGGATTTGCAGATGACCCTCGCCGTATCCCTCCACGCGCCGGATGACGACACGCGCACGCGGATAATGCCCGCCAACCGTGGCCGCGGAGTCGCGGCGCTCATTGAGGCCTGTCAGAATTATTATAAAAAGACGGGCCGGCGCGTAACCTTTGAGTACGCGATGATAAACGAAGTAAACGACACCCCCGGGCAGGCGGAAAAGCTTGCCGCCGCGGCGAAGAAGGTCGGGGCGCATGTGAACCTGATACCGCTCAACCACGTCGGGGAGCGGCAGTTCCAGCCCTCGGCTCCGGAGCGGATGAAGCAATTCTGCCGTGTGCTGGACTCATCGGGGGTAAACTATACAATACGCAGAAAGCTCGGCGGAGATGTCGATGCCTCATGCGGCCAGCTGCGCCGCTCACGCGAGCTTGAGGAACGGAGGCAGGAATGAAGGTATTCGGAATAAGCCACGCCGGCGCGGTGCGCAAGGAGAATCAGGATTGCTTCCGCTTCGACGCGCCGCGGGGCACGGAGCTTGTCTCCGCGGTGCTGTGCGACGGGATCGGCGGCGCGCAGGCCGGCAGCGTGGCCAGCGGCATGGCCGCGGACGCGTTCATGTCCCACGCGGCCAACTCGCTGGACGAGGAGTCCACCGCCGCCGATATGCAGGCCATACTTACCGACGCAGTGAATTACGCCAATATCAAGGTCTATGACCGCTCGTTCTCCGATTTTGCCTGCATGGGCATGGGCTCAACGCTTGTGGGACTGCTGATGAACAGCCGGAGCACTCTTGTGGCAAATGTGGGCGACAGCCGGGCATACTATATCCACAGGGGCACGATTCAGCAGATAACGACCGACCACTCCCTTGTTGAGGAGCTGGTGCAGCGGGGCCGGCTGACCCGCGACGAGGCGCGGCGGCATCCCCAGAAGAACGTCATCACCCGCGCGGTGGGGGTGGAGTCCACGGTGAAGTGCGACATATTCCGCGCCAAGGCCGCGCCGGGCAGCAGCGTGCTGCTGTGCTCGGACGGACTGAGCAACCTTGTCTCTGACGAGGAAATACTTACGGCCCTGAAGGATCACAGGGACTGCGAGATCGCGGCAAAGCTGCTGCTGGCTCTCGCTCTGGAACGCGGAGCGCCGGACAACGTGACCGTTGTCATCGCTCAGCGTTAGGCAGGAAGCCACGAGGCAGGGAAGAAGCAATAGGCACCCCTCGGAACAAGGGAGGAACGCATGGATAATATAAGTATGGGCCGGTATATCGGCAAGATGCTTGACAACAGATATGAGATACTGGAGGTAATCGGCCAGGGCGGCATGGCGGTGGTCTACAAGGCGCGCTGCCACCTGCTCAACCGCAATGTCGCGATAAAGATACTGCGCGACGACATTGCCGCGGACGAGGAATTCCGCGTCCGCTTCAAGAAGGAGGCCCAGGCCGTCGCGATGCTCTCGCACCCGAATATTGTCTCCATCTATGATGTCAGCCGCTCCACGGAGGTTGACTACATAGTCATGGAGCTGATAGAGGGCATAACGCTCAAGCAGTATATGAAGACCAAGGGCAAGCTCAGCAGCAAGGAGAGCGTGCACTTCGCCGTGCAGATCGCCCGCGCGCTCAACCACGCCCACGCCAAGGGCATAGTCCACCGGGACATCAAGCCCCAGAACATCATGATAGCGCTCGACGGCTCGGTGAAAGTGACGGACTTCGGCATCGCCTATCTTGAGACCACCCAGGCCGCGGAGACAGGCGCCGCCGTCGGCAGCGTCCACTACATGTCCCCGGAGCAGGCCAAGGGCCAGGCGGTGGACGCGCGCAGCGATATCTACTCCCTCGGCGTCGTGATGTACGAGATGCTAACCGCCCGTCTGCCCTACACGGGCGAGACGGCGGAGGAGATAGCCCGCCAGCACGTCAGTTCTCCCCCGGCGGAGCCGCATGCGCTCAACAGCGAGGTGGACAGCGAGCTGGAGGCGATAACGCTCAAGGCCATGAACTGGGACCTGCGAGCGCGCTACCAGACGGTTGACCGCCTGCTGCGCGACCTTGACAAATACCGCCTCGCCGGCACGGAGGTCGGCCCCGCGCCGGAAGTGCAGGACGCCGAAAACCTGCCCGGGGATGTCGAACCCATAGGCCGCTCCGGCGAGATGACGCGCGAGAGCTATTTGCGCCGCCGCCGCCGCGCCAACAAGATAAGCCTGCTGTCGGGCCTTTTCATCGTCGTTGTGTTCGCGATCGGCGTGTTTACGTTTCTGTGGAACTACTGGCTCAAGGATATTTTCGCCGATGCGGTGAGAATAAGCGTGCCGAACTTCATCGGCCAGAACTTCGAGGACCTGCTCAACGATCCTGAGGCCCGCTCGCTCTACAATTTTGAGACCAGCTGGAGCATTGACCCCGACACGGAAAAGGGCGAGATAGTCGACCAGGACCCCAAGCCGGGCGAGAGCCGCATGCAGGGCTCGAACGGAAAGGTAAGCGTTTCGCTGACGGTCAGCTCGGGGATGCAGATGATCGAGATGCCCAACGTGGTGAACACGGACTATCAGCAGGCGCTGATAGACCTGCAAAAGAAGGGCTTTGTGGTTCAGCAGGAGTTTGAAAACTCCGAGGTGACGGAAAACTACGTCATCTCCACCAATCCCGATGCGGGGGACAAGCTGCCCGCCGGCTCGACGGTGTATATCAAGATCAGCTCCGGCCCGACCACGACGCAGACGAGTATGCCAAACCTCATCGGCCTGAGCGAATCGTCGGCGATATCGAAGCTGGAGGACCGCCGTCTTGTTTTCGGCGGCTCGACCACGGTGGACAACGACATGCCCGCCGGCACGGTCGTGTGGCAGAGTGTCACGCCATACGAGCAGATTGACGAGCACACGAAGGTGTATATCCAGATCTCCTCCGGCCCGAGCACCAATAACGGAAACGGCTGATATGCTTGAGGGACTGATAATAAAAGCGCTGGGCGGGTTTTACTACGTCCGGTGCGCCGACGGAATAATCGCCTGCCGCGCCCGGGGCCGCTTCCGCCTGGACGGGAAGTCCCCGCTCGTCGGTGACCGGGTGGAGCTGGATTTGACCGGGCAGGGAAGCGGCTGCATCACGAAAATGCTACCCCGCCGCAATTTCTTCATCCGCCCCGCCGTGGCGAACCTGGACTATCTCGTCATAATGTGCGCCAACGTAAACCCCGTGACCGCGCCGTTTCTGGTAGACCGCGTGGCCGTGACAGCGCATCACGCGGGCGTGGGGGTCATAGTGTGCGTGAACAAATGCGACCTCGACCCCGGCGACGGGCTTTTTGAAATCTACTCCAGATCCGGCTTTCCGGTGCTTCGCACCAGCGCGCAGACGGGCCAGGGAGTGCCGGAGCTCATGGGGCTCTTGCGCGGCAAGGTCTCGGCTTTTACCGGGAACTCCGGCGTGGGCAAGTCCAGCCTTCTCAACGCCATCGACCCGCGCTTCAACGCCCCCGTGGGCGAGGTCAGCGACAAGCTCGGCCGCGGCCGCCACACCACGCGCCACGTCGAGCTTTTCGATCTCGGCGGCGGCACCTACATAGCCGACACGCCGGGATTTGCCTCCTTTGACCTGACGCAGATGTCGCCGATAAAAAAGGAGGAGCTGCAAAACGACTTCCCCGACTTCGTTCCGTATCTCGGGCATTGCCGCTTTGACGACTGCGCCCATCTCCGCGAGCCCGGCTGCGCCGTGCTCGGGGCGGTTGCCGCCGGGGAAATCCACCCCTCCCGCCACGAGAGCTACGTCAGGCTCTATGGCATCGTGTCCCGGTTTAAGGACTGGGAGAAAAAACAGTAAAGAGGATAAGCCCTCCGTGAATATTATGTAGAGATACATAAACTCATGGAGGGTGGTTTTTATGCGCAGCAATCGTCCGCTGCCGAAGCAGGTGGGGAGGGTACTGGTGATATGCGGTGTGGTGATAGTGTCGTATCTGGTGCTGCCCTCCGGTTTCTGGTGGTTTTTAGTGGGAGTGGCAATGATAGTGGCCGGCGTGTGCTGGTGCAGACGGTGTTAAAAGGAGAGATGCGATATGATGATAAAGGTAATCAAGGCCCCGCGCTTTATGAGAAAGCTGCTTTCGTCCCTGTTCGGGGGCAAAAAGAATAAACGCTGACGCCGCGGCAGGCAGTCCGGAAAGGACTGCCTGTCATATTTACAGTTGGACGCGCATATGCTCAAGTGAAATATATTCAAGGAGAGATGCAATATGGAGGTCGGCTTGAATAAAACAGGCTTCAGCTGTTACGATAAAACCTTTACCCAGACCGTGAGGAAGGAGGAGTCCCAGGACTCGGTTGTACCCGACACCCTGCCGGACATCGGCGAGATTTTGGAGAGCGGCGGCACGCTGATGATACGCAGCAAGGATATCGGCGAGGGGAGCCTGCGCGTCACCGCGTCCGTCGCGGCGAATGTGGTGTACAAAAGCGAGGACGGCGAGCGCGTCTGCGCCCTTGATGTGAGCGTGCCCGTGAGCGTGGCCGTGGAGGACGAGAGCATAAGCGACGACCTGGAATGCACGGCGGAGCTGACGATACTCTCGCTGGACACGCGCGTGCTCAACCCCCGAAAGGTGCTTGTGCGCGCGGAGATATGCGCCCGGCTCGACTGCTACACCCTCGGCAAAATGGAGCTTTGCCAGGACACCGACGGCAAGACCGAGGGCATTTACGCTAAGAAGAAAACCGCCCAGCTCACCCCGGCTGTCTCGGTGCGTGAAAAAACCTTTGTCCTGACGGACGAATTCGCCATCCCCGCGTCCAAGGCCCCGGCGTCGCAGATACTCTCCCAGCGCGTGAGCATAAGCTCCGACGAGGTAAAGCCCGTGGGCAACAAGCTTATCTTCAAGGGCAGCGTGAGGAGCAGCTTCCTCTACCGCACAAGCGACGAGCAGCTGGCCGAGGCCGAGTTTGAAAGCGGCTATTCCCAGATAATCGAGCTCGACGCCCCCTGCGCCGACCCCGTGGCCGAGCTGACGCTAATGCTCACGGGCGTGTATTTCGAGCTGCTGTCAACCGGCGACGGCCGTGCCGTGAGCATGGAGCTTCATGCGCTGGCCCAGGCCGTGTGCTGCGAGCGCATGGAGGTGTCCTACATCGCCGATGTCTACAGCAACACCAACCCCATCGAACTGACCATGCGCGAGCACAGCGCGCTGTGCATCCGCCGCCAGAGCGTCCTGCGCGAGAATCTACGCGAGCTGTACGAGACGCCCTACCCCGTGCTCGAGGTCATCGGCGCGCATACCGTCACCGGCATGGCCGAGCACACGGAGGACGCAATCAGGGTGCCGGTGAGCGTGTGCATGGTCTACCGCTCCGGCGACGGTGCGCTCCACTCGGGCCGGAAGAAATATGAGCTGAGCTTCCCGCTCTCGCTCGACGCGGACGAGAGCGCGGCGCTGACCCCGGCGCGCGTGTCGGACCTGTTTCTGACCCCCGCCTCCGGCGGCATCGAGCTGCGCCTGCACGGCGAGGTGGGCGTCTCGGTCATGAGCGAGTGCCGCTTCGACGCCGTCGGCGCCATAGACTGCGACGAGACGGCGACGCTGGATAATTCCAGGCTTCCGTCCCTGGTGATAGTGCGCGCCAACTCCGGCGACGACCTGTGGGCCCTCGCCAAGGAAAACTGCTCGACCACGGATCTTATCAAGTGCGTCAACGCCCTTGACGAAACAGAGGGCGCGTGGGAGAAGTACCTGCTTGTCCCGAAGGTGAGATAAAATCGAAAAACCACTTGGCCGGAGAACGCCCCAGGATGTTCTCCGGCCCCCTTTGCGTTAAGAAATAATTTACAAAAATTGAATCTCGCGATTGATTTACGCGGGCATATGTGTTATAGTAGTGCCAAATATATACGTGTTTGTGGAAAGATCCGAATTATGCCGGAGGTAAAAAAGTGGAGAGAAGAGAAAATAAAGCAGTACAAGCTGCAAGCGTGGAGCAGAACCGCCTCAATGCCCAGATGGCGGCCATACTGCGCTCGCGCTTCAAGATCATGACCACCGTCCATCTCGACACGGGCGTGTGCGAGCGCGTGACCTTTGGCGGCGGCGCGAGGGACGGCCTCGTCATGACGGGCGACTATGAGACATTTGTCAGCCGCGCGCTGTCCGGGCTTGTCCACCCGGACGACGTGCCCGCGTATTATGAGACGCTCTCCCTTGGCCACATGCGCGAAAAAGCACGCCAGACCGAGGACTATTCCGAGGAGGTATGTCTCTACCGCCAGCTCGGCGAGCACATGCTCTGGATCGAGCTGCATGTCTTATATGTCCGCGACTCGGAGGGCGTTACGGCCTACATCCTCGGCCAGGACGTGACGCGCGAAAAAAAACGCGAGGAGACGAGCAACAAGGCGCTGGAGGACCGCGCGTACATCATCGGCAGCCTCAGCAGCCTGTTTTTCGCCACATACTATGTGAATCTGGAGCAGGACACCTTCCGCACCGTGGCGCAGCAGCGCCGGGTGGGCGACCTTCTCGGCGACGAGGTCAAATGCTCCGCCGCGCTGCAGATTTACGCCGACCATTTTATCCACCCGGACGACAGGGCGGAATATCTGCGCGTGATGAACGTCGACTATCTCTCCGGCAAGCTGCGCTGGTGGAAGCCCAGCGTTGAGGTGGAGTACCGCAAGCTTTCCGGCGAGCCGGATATTGAAAAGGCTACCTGGGAGTGGGTGCGCGCCACGGTGCTGCTTGCCCGCACGGGGACGGACGACATGCCGAAGACCGCGGTCTACGTCGCCCAGGACATAAACGGCCGCCGCTGCGCGATGTGAGCGAGGCAACAGGGAGGAGAGGCGGCAAATGGAAAAGATACTGATAATTGACGACAGTCCCGTACAGGCTGAGTTTCTCTGCTCGATACTCAACAAGGACTATGAGCTCACCGCCTGCCAGACCTCCAGGGAAGGGCTTGAGCAGGCGAAAACGGGGGAATATTCGCTCATCCTTCTGGACGTGATAATGCCGGAGATGGACGGCTTCACCGTGCTGCGCGAGCTCAAGAGCTCGGACGTGATGAAATACACCCCCGTCATTCTGATAACCAGCCTTGCGGACGTGCAGTATGAGGAGCGCGGCCTGCTGCTCGGCGCGGTGGACTATGTCACCAAGCCGTTCAGCCCCGTGATAATAAAGGCGCGCGTGAATACGCACATCCAGCTCCACCGCTATCAGACCCGCTTTCGGAAGCAGGCGATGGTCGACGAGCTCACGGGCGTGTTCAACCGCCGGTATTACGACGAGGAGAGCGTCTCCCGCTGGCGTGAGGCCGCGCGCTTTACGCTTCCTTTCTCCGTGTGCATGTTCGATATCGACAAATTCAAGATCTATAACGACACCTTCGGCCACCCCGCCGGGGACGAGGTGATATCCCGCGTCGCGAGAGTGGCCTCGACCTATTTCCGCCGCGCCACGGACATTTTCGCCCGCTACGGGGGCGAGGAATTTGTTGCCGTCTCCATGGGCAACGACGCGCGCTCGACCTTTGAATTTATGAGGTCGGTGCGCCAGGCGGTGGAGGAGCTCCACATTCCCCACGACCCTGCGGTGGGCCCGTATGTGACCATAAGCGCCGGCGGCGTAACGGTTCTCCCGCGCGAGGGCGAAAGCCCCGCCTCCTGTCTGAAGCTTGCCGATGACATGCTCTATGAGGCCAAGCGTCTGGGCCGCAACATGGTCGTCTGGGCCGGCGGCGGCGAGAAGTGGACCGAGAGGTAATACTAAAATCCATAAAAAAGCTTGAAAAGCTTTTTTAGCGCCAAAGGCGCGTTGGATTTTTAATAAGACTGCACGACGCGCTATGCGCGGCGTGAGCGTGCGCAGCACGCGGAATTTTCAATTAAAACATTTAGAGCTTATCGCGAAATTAGGCGTGTGCAGCTTGCGCGGCAGATATTGTGCCTTTCAAGCCAAAGCAGCGCCGCACAGCGGAAAATATGCAAGCAGGATGTGCGCGGATTATTTCGGGATATGCTCTTAATTGAAAATTAGTATAAAAAGCAGACCAAAGACCCGCGCAGGCCTTTTTCAACCGTCCCGCGCGGGCCTCTTTCTGGTCCTAATTCCGTTATAAAATTGACAAAAGCACTTGATAATGGAAAGAGAATGTAGTAAAATACATTCGTATAGCACGTTTGTAACATCTGGACGGAGACGCAGACCTCTATGATACAGCTTCTTTTGGCCATAATTTACCTCGCCTTCATCAGCCTCGGCCTGCCGGACGCCCTGCTGGGCTCGGCCTGGCCGGCAATGTACCCGCAGCTCGGCGTGCCTGTCTCATGGGCGGGCATAATATCCATGATAATTGCCGTCGGCACCGTTATTTCCAGCCTTTTGAGCGACCGCCTGACCCGCCGCTTCGGCGCGGGGCTTGTCACCGCCGTGAGCGTCGGCATGACGGCGCTGGCGCTCTTCGGCTTTTCCATAAGCGGCTCGTTCGTCCTGCTGTGCCTCTGGGCCGTGCCATACGGCCTGGGCGCGGGCAGCGTGGACGCGGCGCTCAATAACTACGTCGCCCTGCACTACGCCAGCCGCCACATGAGCTGGCTGCACTGCATGTGGGGCGTGGGCGCGTCCATAGGCCCGTACATCATGGGCGCGGCCCTGACCGGCGGCGCCGGATGGCACGGCGGCTACCGGTACATCGCCATAATGCAGATCGCGCTTACGCTTATTCTCCTGCTGAGCCTGCCCCTGTGGAAACGCGGCGCCGGGCCGGAAGGGGAGGCGGGAGGCAGGGCCCTGACTCTGAGTGAAATAGTCTCCATTCCCGGCGCAAAAGCGGTAATGCTCAGCTTCTTCTGCTACTGCGCCCTGGAGCAGACCGCGGGACTCTGGGCGGCCAGCTACATGACGCTGCACCGCGGCGTCTCACCGGAGACTGCGGCGAGCCTTGCCTCGGCCTTTTTCCTCGGCATAACCGCCGGCCGCGCGCTCAGCGGTTTTCTCACCTTCAAGCTCAGCGACGGGCAGATGATCCGGCTCGGCCAGGCGGTAACGGCCGCCGGCATCGCGGCGCTGCTGCTCCCTCTGGGAACGCCTGCCGCCGCCGTGGGACTTGTGCTCATCGGCCTGGGTTGCGCTCCCATATACCCGTGTATAATCCACTCCACGCCGGAGCACTTCGGCGCGGAAAACTCCCAGGCGCTCATTGGCGTGCAGATGGCCAGCGCCTACGTCGGAATCTGCCTCATGCCGCCCCTTTTCGGGCTGATAGCAGGGCACATCGGCGTGTGGCTTCTGCCGTTTTACCTGCTGGCGATCCTGGCAGTAATGGCCCTCTCCCGCGAAAAACTTCAGCGCGCGGCGCACTCAGGAAAAAACCGCGCATAAAATAAGAAAAAAACGTAGAAATGGGAAGCAAGATATGGTATACTCTGCTTTGGCGGAATAATTCCGCTGAAGAGTAATATAACGCGTCTGAAGCCCCGGGAGATAGACGCGGCAAAATATCAACAGGAGGAACTTTTATGGAAACCTATGGTCTGGAAAAGCTGGGAATTACCGGCATCAAGGAAATCGTGCATAACCCCAGCTTTGAGGAGCTTTTTGAAGCTGAAATGGACCCCAGCCTGGAGGGCTATGAAAAGGGCCAGATGACCGAGCTCGGCGCAGTCAATGTCATGACCGGCATCTACACCGGCCGCTCCCCCAAGGACAAGTTCATCGTCATGGACGAGAACTCCAGGGACACGGTGTGGTGGACCTCTGACGAGTTCAAAAACGACAACAAGCCCGCTACCAAGGAAGCCTGGGACGCCTGCAAGGCCCTGGCGATCGAGGAACTGTCCAACAAGAAGCTCTACGTCATGGACGTGTTCTGCGGCACCAACAAGGACACGCGCATGGCCATCCGCTTCATCATGGAGGTGGCCTGGCAGGCGCACTTCGTCAAGAATATGTTCATCCAGCCCACCGCCGAGGAGCTGAAAAACTTCAAGCCTGACTTCATCAGCTACAACGCCTCCAAGGCGAAGCTGACCAGCTACAAGGAGCTGGGCCTGAACTCCGAGACCGCCGCCATCTTCAACATCACCAGC
>JAMPGF010000044.1 GCA_023664105.1 Butyricicoccus sp.
CTTCGGAGGCAGCCGCGGGGGCGGCGGCTTCGGCGGCGGCCGGGGCGGCGGCTTCGGCGGAAGAAGATAGCGTTGGATACTGCCTGCGGGTACAGGCTGCGAAATGAGGGAGGCGTGGAGCTATGGCATTACCAGCGGAAAAGGAACGGTACACGTTCGCGGATGTGTTGTCATGGGAAGAAAACGACCGTGTGGAGCTGATCGACGGGGCGGCGTACATGATGGCGCCGCCGTCAAGGATACACCAGGAAATCAGCATGGCGCTTGCCGCGCAGCTGTACAATTTCCTTGAGGGAAAGAAATGCAAGGTCTACCCGGCGCCGTTTGCCGTCCGGCTTTTTGAGAAGGACGGGGAGGCTCCGGAGGACGTGGACACGATGGTTGAGCCGGATATTTCCGTGATATGCGAGAAAAGCAAGCTGGACGAGCACGGCTGCAAGGGAGCGCCGGATCTGGTGATTGAAATTCTTTCGCCCTCCACTCGGCGGCATGACCGGTTGGTAAAGCTAAATCTTTACCAGCGCGCGGGTGTCCGGGAATACTGGATCGTAAACCCGGAGGAGAAAACCGTGCAGGTGTTTACACAGGACGGCGGCTTTCTTCGGCTCACTGAGGACTACGGGTGCGGGGACATAGCGAAGGTCAACGCGCTCAACGGCTGCTTTATCGAGCTGAGCCGGGTTTTCGCGGAATAGCATTTGCTGTGGGGCTGCTTGCGCGGCCCCATGAATTCGGTTTTGCGTGATTGGGAGAGATAAGAAAAAATGTCCATAGAAAAAGGAAAAGCGTATTTCCGTCAGTTCGGGATGGAGGACAGGGTGCTGGAGTTTGCCGAGTCCAGCGCGACGGTGGAGCTGGCCGCGCGCGCGGTGGGCGTGGAGCCGGCGCGGATCGCGAAAACGCTCTCGTTCAAAAAAGACGACAGCTGCATCCTCGTGCTCGCCGCCGGCGACGCGAGGATAGACAACCGAAAGTTCAAGGAGCGCTTTCATATAAAGGCCAAGATGCCCACGCCGGACGAGGTGCTCGAGCTGGTGGGCCACCCCGTGGGCGGTGTGTGCCCCTTCGGGATAAACGAGGGGGTCGAGGTCTACCTCGACGTGAGCATGAAGCGCTTTGTGACCGTTTTCCCCGCCGTGGGCAGCGGCAACAGTGCCATAGAGCTGAACATGGACGAGCTGTACAAATACTCCAACGCCTTGGATTGGGTGGACGTGTGCAAGCTGCCGGAGGGCGGGGATGAATAACCGCAGCGAAGAGCGCCTGGGCACCGAGCCGCTGGGAAAGCTGATTTTTTCCCTCGCTATTCCGGCGCTGATGGCGCAGCTTGTGAACCTGCTGTACAGCCTCGTGGACAAGATTTACATAGGCCACATCGCCGACGTGGGGGCGCTGGCGCTGACAGGGCTGGGGCTGTGCACGCCGATAATCCTGATAGTGTCCGCTTTCGCGGCCTTCGCCGGATACGGCGGCGCGCCGCTGGCGGCGATGGAGCTCGGGCGCGGCGACAGGGAAAAGGCCAGCCGCATTCTTAGCATGTCCTGCGTGATGATCCTGTTTTTCTCCGTCGTGCTCACGGTGCTGCTCATACAGGTCAAGCGCCCGCTGCTGTACTTTTTCGGCGCGAGCGACGACACGATCGGCTTTTCCGAGCAGTACCTGAGCGTTTACCTGTGCGGCACGATATTCGTGCAGGCGGCGCTGGGGCTCAACAGCTTCATAAGCTGCCAGGGGCAGGCGAAAATTGCCATGCTCTCGATAATGATAGGCGCGGCATCGAACATCGTGCTCGACCCGATTTTCATTTTCCTCTTCGGCATGGGCGTTCGCGGCGCGGCGCTGGCGACGATCATCTCCCAGTGCGTGAGCGCGGCGTGGGTGCTGCGCTTCCTGCTGTCGGAAAAGTCCGCAATACGCATAACTCCGGCGTATATGAAGCCGGACTTCCGGATAATCGGGCGCATCGCCTCGCTGGGCGTGTCGCCGTTTATCATGCAGTCGACCGAGTGCCTTATCTCCATCGTTTTCACCAGCGGCCTGCAAAACTACGGCGGCGACCTCTATGTCGGCTCGTACACCATTTTGCAGAGCGTGATGCAGCTCGTGTTCATCCCCACGCAGGGCTTTTGCGGCGGGACGCAGGCCATAATCAGCTATAACTACGGCGCGGGGAATTTTGGGCGCGTGAAGAAAAACCTGCGCATCGTCACCGGCATCTCCCTGGCCTACACCCTCGGCTTCTACGCCTTTATCGCGGCCTTCCCGCGCCTTATCGCGGGCATGTTCACGGACAACGCCGCGCTTTTGGCGCTTGCGGCGGAGAAGCTGCCGCTGTTTATGGCGGGCATGTCCATTTTCGCCTTCCAGCTCGGCGCGCAGACCACGCTGATGGGCATGGGCAGGGCGAAGGCGTCGCTGTTCCTGGCCTGCCTGAGGAAGATTATCCTGCTCACGCCCCTGGCGCTCATCCTGCCGCGGCTGGGCCTCGGCGTGGACGGGATCTACGCCGCCGAGCCCATCTCCGACGCCATAAGCGCGCTGACCTCGCTGGTGCTGGTGGCGGCGGTGTCGCGGAAGTACCTCAGCGGACCCGCACCGGAGAAAAACTGACAGCAGGCGCTGAGCGCGCACTTGCCAAACGCGCGCGGATGGGATATAATCTGTTTGTCCAGTGGGGCCGGGGGAGGGCGTGTCAGGCTCTCCGGCGGCCCCTATATAAAAGCCGATGCGCGCACTCCGGCTGAAACCATCCTATGCCGGAGCGCCGGGGTCGGTTACAGCGATGCCGGACTGAATTCAGGAGGCGTGAATATGATTAGAATAGCTCCCTCGATACTCGCCGCGGACTTTACCAGGCTGGG
The DNA here is from genome assembly GCA_023664105.1 of Butyricicoccus sp. Taxonomy (GTDB): domain Bacteria; phylum Bacillota; class Clostridia; order Oscillospirales; family Oscillospiraceae; genus JAMPGF01. The sequence goes on from JAMPGF010000044.1 coordinate 2,862, forward strand.
CGCGGAGGTGGACGACGTGCTTCGCGGCGGGTGCGACTGGCTGCACGTTGACGTGATGGACGGCGTTTTTGTGCCGAACATCTCCGGCGGAATACCGGTGGTGAAATCACTGAGAAAGGCCACGGACGCCTTTTTGGACGTGCACCTGATGATCGACCGTCCGCAGCGCTACGCCGCGCGGTTTTGCGACGCGGGGGCGGATCTGCTGAACTTCCATGTCGAGGCCGCCGAGCCGCAGGACGTGCTGGACACGCTGAGGACAGTCAGGGGGCGGGGGAAAAAGGCGGCTCTGGCGATAAAGCCAAAAACTCCCGCGGAGGTGCTGACGCCGTACCTCGACCTTTTGGACATGGTGCTGGTGATGACGGTGGAGCCCGGCTTCGGCGGACAGAGCCTCATGGAAGACCAGCTGCCGAAGATTCGCCTCATTCGCGCAATGCTCGACGAGCGCAACCCGGACTGCGAAATTGAGGTTGACGGCGGCGTTGACGAGCGCACCGCGCCGCTGGTGAAGAAGGCGGGAGCAAATGTGCTCGTGGCCGGCAGCGCCGTTTTCGGCAGAGCCGGCAGGGGCGCCGCCATAGCAATGTTACGAAACGCATAAGGAGGGGCAAGGATGTCCTTTTTTCCGCCGAGCCTTGAGGCTCTCATAGACTGCTTCGCCGCCCTGCCGGGGATAGGCAGGAAAAGCGCGCAGCGCCTGGCCTTTCACATTCTGGCTATGCCGGAGGGGGAGGCCGAGGCTTTCGCCGGGGCGATACTGAGCGCGCGCGGCAGCGTGCACACCTGCCCGGTGTGCCAGAATCTGACAGACAGCGAGCTGTGCCCGATATGCAAAAACGACCGGCGCGACAAGTCGACCATCTGCGTGGTCGCCGAGCCGCGGGACGTGCTGTCCATCGAGCGCAGCCGGGAATATAACGGCGTATACCACGTTTTGCACGGCGTGCTCTCGCCCGTCAGCCGCGTGGGGCCGGACGACATACGGATCTCCGAGCTGGTGCAGCGCGTGTCAGCCGGGGGAGTGCAGGAGATCATCATGGCCACGAACCCCGACACCGAGGGCGACACCACGGCGATGTACATTTCGCGCCTTTTAAAACCCTTCGAGGTGAAGGTCACGCGCCTGGCCTACGGAATTCCCGTGGGCTCAAACCTCGAGTTCGCCGACGACGCGACGCTGCTGCGCGCGCTGGAGGGCAGACGGGAAATGCTCTAAGTAAAATGCTCTTAAAAAAGTCTGCCGTCAGGCAGGCTTTTAGCATAAAGAAGCAGGCTGTTAAGGGGTCATCATGTATTGAACGCGGCAAAAGCGTATACCGGCAAAAAGGCCAATTCTATGAAAAGCAGGCAGGTATTCCAATGAAGTATGAGCGCATAACGCGGGCGGTTTTCGCCAGCCGGCCAAACCGTTTCATTGCAAGGGTGCTTATTGACGGCGGGGAGGAAACCGTCCATGTAAAGAATACCGGGCGGTGCAGGGAGCTGCTGGTGCCCGGATGTACGGTCTATCTGTCAGAAGCGGACAGCGCGGTGCGGAAAACGAGGTATGACCTCATAGCAGTGGAAAAACGGAGAGAGGGCGCACCGCCGCTGCTTATCAATATGGACTCGCAGCTTCCAAACGCCGCCGCTGCGGAGTGGCTGCCGGAAAGCGGGCTGTTTGACAAAGGCGCCGTCATACGGCGCGAGGTCAAATACGGCTCCTCGCGCTTTGACATATGCGTTGAGGATGGCGGGCGCAGGGCGTTTGTGGAGGTCAAGGGCGTTACATTGGAGCATGACGGCACCGCTGCGTTTCCTGACGCGCCGACGGAGCGGGGAATTAAGCATCTGCGGGAACTGTGCAGGGCGGTGGACGACGGCTTTGAAGCCTGGGTGCTGTTTGTGATCCAGATGAAGGGGGTACATGTGCTTTACCCAAACGAAGCGACTCATCCGGAGTTTGCAGAGGCACTGAGAGCGGCGGCTGAGCACGGGGTGAAGCTGCTGGCAATGGACTGCCTGGTCACACCGGACAGCATGGTAATTGACAAGCCGGTGGATATTGATTGCGGCAGGCCGCAGGCGTCCTGCGCGAGGGGCTGAGCCGCATGAACAGGCAGAAAAAGACCGTCGCATCCTTGCGGAGTGGCGGTCCTGGAACCTGAAGGAGAGTCAGCTCTTTTTCTTTTTCGGCTTCGGCTCGGGAAGCTCAGGGTACATGGCCTCGAAAAGGCCGGTCAGGTACTGCCGGTCGTCCACGTTATCGACAACGAGCATTTCCTTCGCGCCGGGATAGGGCGGCTCCGACACGGCCAACGGCATGTAACGCACAGCCGCGTCCACCCGCTTTACAAGCAGCCGGTCGTCATAGATGCCGCCGGCGATTTTGCCGCGGTAGTAGATAATAAACTCACGCATCATGGCGCGATAGCTTATATCCTCCAGCTCCGAGAGCTGTTCGAGTATGAAGTGCAGATACTCACGACTTGATGCCATGTTGTTTACCTCCCGTGGTTTTGCTGTTCCGATTATAATACGCGCGGGCGTTTTTCGCAATAGCTTTCAGCGAATCAGTATAACATATTATCATGGCTGCTGCAATGAAGCTGCTAAAACCGCCGGATCTTTAGCCGGCAGCACTTATCTTGAACCGGGGCCGCAGTGCTTCGGATTTGACAAATATGCCAAAACTGTGCTATACTAACTATTTAGTTGCATAAGCATACAGCGGGGAGGATGAAAACTCCCGCGGTGATGATTATACAAAACCGTTAAAAAGCTTAAAAAGCTTTTTATAGCGCGTAAGCGCGTCGGTTTTTTATGAGACGGCACGGCGTGCGAAGCTTGCGGGTTTTCAAATTAAAGCTTTTAATTTGAAAACAGTATTAAGGCGATGCCGGGCTGGACATAATATCCAGCGGCGGAAGCTTTTTATAAATAAACAAGGCGTTATGTACCACGCGCTGCGCGCGGGTACTGAGAATATATACACAAAAGAACATTCAGGCTGATTGCGGACAATAACACGGCGGCGGTGCAGGGCCGGCGGATAAAACCGGGGATATCAGGCTTGGTATGTTTGTGTGCAAAATTCCGAACATAACCGAAAAATTTTTTGAAAAAGGAGTGAGGGGCCCGCCGGGGGCGGGTTCCAAAGTGATCAATGGCATCAAAACTTAAAATTATCCCTCTTGGCGGACTGGGGGAGATAGGCAAGAACCTGACGGTCTACGAGTACGGAAAGGACATGATCGTCGTCGACTGCGGCATGGGCTTCCCGGACGAGGACATGTACGGCGTCGACGTCGTCATACCGGACATAAGCTATCTCGAGGCCAACGCCGGCCGCATCAGGGGCATTTTCCTCACCCACGGGCACGAGGACCACATCGGCGCGGTGCCCTACGTGCTGCAAAAGATAAACCCGCCGGTTTACGCCACGCGCCTGACCGCGGCGCTGGTCGGGCTCAAGCTGGAGGAGCACAAGCTCACGCATGTGAAGATGACCGCCGTAAACGCCGGAGAGACGGTAAAGGCCGGGTGCTTCAGCGTGGAGTTCATCCACATCAACCACTCCATACCCGATGCGGTTTCCTTCGCCATACACACGCCCATCGGCACGTTGCTGCACACGGGCGACTTCAAGATTGACGTGACCCCCATTCAGGGCGGCATGGCGGACATCGCGCGCCTGGGTGAGCTGGGCAGCAAGGGCGTCCTGGCGCTTTTGCAGGACTCCACCAACGTCGAGCGGCCCGGCCACTCGGAGTCCGAGAGCAAGGTGGGCAAGACCTTCGACGAGCTGTTCAAGGATTGCGAAGCGAGAATTATCGTGACCACCTTCGCGTCGAACGTACACAGGATACAGCAGATAATCAACAGCGCGGCGAAGTACAAGCGCAAGGTGGGCATAACGGGCCGGAGCATGGAGAACATCATGAAGGTCTCCACGGAGCTGGGCTACATGGATGTCCCCAACGGCGTGCTGGTTAGCATGGACAAAATAAAGACCGTGCCGAAGAACAAGACCGTCATCATCACCACCGGCAGCCAGGGCGAGGAGATGTCCGCGCTCTACCGCATGGCCTTTTCCGGCCACAAGCAGGTGGAGATCGTGCCCGGCGACCGGATTATTATTTCCGCGTCCGCCATTCCCGGCAACGAGCTGACCGTGACGAAGGTCATTGACGAGCTCTTCGCCAAGGGCGCGGAAGTCATCTATGACCGCGCGTCGAACCTGCACGTCTCCGGCCACGCCTGCCAGGAAGAGCTGAAGATGATGATGGCGCTGACGAAGCCGAAGTACTTCATCCCCCTGCACGGGGAGACGCGGATGCTGTTCAAGCACGCGGAGATCGCGCGGAGCATGGGCGTGGAGCCGAAAAACGTCATTGTCAGCGGCATCGGCCACGTCATTGAGATGACCGGCAAGAGCGTAAAGGAAAACGGCACCGTGGCCTCGGGCCAGGTGCTGGTGGACGGCAGCGGCATCGGCGACGTGGGCAGCGTGGTGCTGCGCGACAGAAAGCACCTTGCCGACGAGGGCATGATCGTGGTCGTGATCACCATGTCCTCCCAGGACGGCAGCGTCATCTCCGAGCCGGAGATCATCACCCGGGGCTTTATCTATGTCAAGGAGTCCGACGACCTGATGGATGAGCTGCGCCGCGTGGTGTATGAGAGCCTTGAAAGCTGCGCACACCAGCGCATAAGCGACTGGTCGAGCATCAAGGGCAGGGTCAAGAGCAACTTGTCCGGATACCTGTACAAGCACACGCGCCGCAGCCCGATGATACTGCCGGTTATAATCGAGATTTAAGAGGTGTGGCGCGGTGAATATACAGATATTCGGAAAGAGCAAGTGCTTTGACACGAAAAAGGCCGAGCGCTATTTCAAGGAGCGGCGGATAAAGTACCAGTTCGTGGACGTGACAAAATTCGGCATGAGCCGGGGCGAGCTCACGAGTGTGAAAAACGCGGTGGGGCTGGAAAAGCTTATCGATGAAAACGACCGGGACTACCCGCTGATACAGTATCTGGCCTCGGACGAGGCGAAGCTGGAGAAGCTTTTTGAGGAGCCGTACCTGATAAAAACGCCGGTAGTGCGCAACGGGCGGCAGGCCACGGCGGGGTATTGCCCCGAGGTTTGGAAGGATTGGAAATGACGGCCGTACAGAGAGGTGAGGCTTAAGTGAACACGTTTATTCTGCTGGCCTTCCTGTTTTTCATGGGAAGCCTTATCGGCTGGTGCCTTGAGGTCTTTTACCGGCGCTTTTTCTCGGGCGCGAACCCGGAGCGGCGCTGGATCAACCCAGGCTTTCTCACGGGGCCGTACCTGCCGCTGTACGGCTTCGGGCTGACGCTGCTGTACCTTATCGCCTGCTGTGAGCCGCTTCTGAAGATAGGCGACCCGGTTTTGAGGAAGATCGAGCTGTTTATCGTCATGGCGGCGTTTATGACGATTATTGAGTACATAGCCGGCGTGATTTTCATTCGCGGCATGAACATTAAGCTGTGGGACTACAGCGAGCAGTGGGGCAACGTGCAGGGCATAGTCTGCCCGCTGTTCTCGTTCTTCTGGGCCGTGCTGGGGGCGGTGTACTATTTTCTGGTGCACCCGCACATTCTGGGCGCGCTGGACTGGCTGTCGCGGAACCTGACGTTCAGTTTTGTGATCGGCTTTTTCTACGGCGTGTTTATGATCGACTTTGCAAATTCCACTCAGCTTATGGTCAAGCTGCGCCGCTTCGCCGCGGAGAAGCAGATTGTCATACGCTACGAGGAGTACAAGGAGCACACGCGGCAGGAGCGCTTCGCGATCAGGGCGCGGCTGGGCTTTTTCTTCTCGGCCTACCGGCGTATGCACAGCGACGAGGCTTTGAGCAGCTTTTATGAGCAGAGAAAGAAGTTTTTCGACGAGATACGGGAGAGACGCGCGAAGCAGGAAGCGGGCAGGTAAAAGAAAACTCCGGTCCTTTGAAGTGCCGGGCCCTTTTGCTTTCTTACAGGTTATCCCCATACGGCGCGCAGGCCCGCGCCGGTACACCAGGCATGGCAGACGGTGAAAATCAGCGCAAGGGTGAAGGCGGGGAAATTCTTGCGGTCAAGGGAGAACAGTATGAAGGCCGCGCAGGGGAAAAGGCACAGACCCCATTCTTCGGACACTGGATTGAAGCAGGGATCTGCGTTCCAGGAGTACAACCGCCACATGGCATAGTAGGCGAGAACGCACAGCGCGCAGGCACAAATCAGGGCCCGCGGACGAATGGGCAGCGCGTCTGTGTTTTTCAGAAAGCACAGGCAGGCAATCATCAGCACGCGCGTGATCGAGGCTGTGATGTCCACAGCCGGCAGAATGTCCCGGGCTTGAAGAACAGCCAGCGTCCCCGAAGGGTGGGCGAACCATATCACGTTTGGCAGCATAATAAGCGCGAACAGGGCAAATGCCCAGGGGTCAAAGCGGAAACTGTATTTTTTTATCTCATACATCCCGTTTTAGCCTCAATACTTCCAAGGGCGCTTCTTCTTGTCCCAGCCGTGCTCGTGCCAGTAGTCGATGTCGGCGCGGTTCCAGCCGCGTTTGTGCATTTTCCGCATGAGGTTGAAGAATGCCTTCGTCTTGCGTGTGGGGGTAACGGTGTCGTGGTTCTGCTTTATCTTCAGGTACAGGGCGGTGGTCTCCTCCTCGATTTTGCTTCTTATCTTCGGGCTGACCTTTTCCCATGAGGTCTCCCGGACGTTGAAGCCGAGGGTGTATATCTTCGGCACGCCCCAGAAAAACAGGCTGTCGGCCATGTCCTGGTTGGTGCTCCTGGTGCCCGCGCCCGCGGCGGTGGAGACGCACACGGCCTGCTTGGAGAACATCCTCTCGGACGGGCGGTGCACCATCCAGCGAAAGGCGCAGTGATCGAGGAAGGCCTTCATTGCGCCGGTGACGTGGTAGACGTACACGGGGCTGGCGAGGATTATGACGTCGGCGTCGTCCATGGCCTGGAGTATGGGCTTGAGGTGCTCGTGGTGGGGGCACTGCCGTTCGTCATTGAAGCAGGCGCCGCAGCCGCGGCAGAAAAAGTTGAAGTCTACCGGCAGGAAAAACTCGGTTATGCTCCCGCCCAGCTTTGCGGCGAGAAGGCGCGCGGTGTTGCAGGTCGAGCCCTTGTGGCTCTGGCCGTGGATTATCACGGTTTTAATTTTCTTCTCCTCCTGAGGGCGGCTTGAGGAAGTCAGCCCCGATTCGGGCAGGGGAGACACTTCGCGCTTACTCAAGGCCGAGAGCGGACTTCCACTCGCTCTCCTTGAATCCGGTGAGCACGAAGCCGTCGCCGACGAGGAGGGGGCGCTTGACCAGCATGCCGTCAGAGGCGAGCAGCTCGAACTGCTCGTCCTCACTCATGGCGGGGAGCTTATCCTTGAGCTCAAGCTGGCGGTAGAGCTGGCCGCTGGTGTTGAAAAAGCGGCGGAGCGGCAGGCCGCTGCGCGCGTGCCAGTCGCGAAGCTCCGCAGACGTGGGGCGCTCATCCTTTATGTGGCGGGTGTCGAAGCTGACTCCGGCGTCCTCCAGCCACTTTCGCGCCTTCTGGCAGGTGGTGCATTTTGGGTATTCTATGAATAACATGTTGGCCTCCGGTTATGGTTATTATTATTTGAGTGACATTATAGCATGACGGCAAAGCAGTCGTGCTATAATTGGCCATGCGCGTATGCGCGGCCATAAAATCAATTATAATAGCCGCTCTGCGGCTATTATAGCACGGAGCGGTACGGAGCACAAGAAAATTTACATGTCTATTTTCGCCGGATTGCCAAAGGGTGCGGAATGTGGTATGCTTTGCTCAGGGGGAGTGAGAAAATGGGCGGATTTTTCAGTTCAAATAACATTTTGTTCCGCGCGTCGGAGCGGATTATGGATGTGTGCGTGCTCAGCCTGATGTGGCTGCTGTGTTCGCTGCCTGCGCTCACGTTTGTGCCGGCGTCGTCGGCGCTGTACTACAGCTGTGTCAAGTGCCTGCGGCGCGGGGAGAAGGGGCCGTATGTGAATTTCCTGCGCGCGTTCCGGGACAACCTGAAAACCGGCATAGCGGCCTCGGCGGTGTTCCTGTTGCTGGGGGCGGTGCTGGCGTGGCTGAACTTCATGCTGGCACAGTTAGCGCCGCCGGCGGCGCGGATCGCGTACCTGGTGCTCATGCTGCTGCCGATTGGGGCGCTGACCTGTACCTCGGCGCTGCTGTCACGCTTTTCCTGCTCGCTCGGCTCCCTGCTGCGGGACGCGGCGCGGATTACCATCGGGCACCTGCCGCGCGTGGCCGCGGCGGCGGCGCTCAATGTGCTGACGGCGCTGATATGCGTGAGGTACGCGCTTTTCCTGGTGTGGATTTTCCTGCCGGCGACGGACGCGCTGCTGCTGTCGCGGCTTCTGGAACCGGTTTTGAAGAAGTACACCCCGGGGTACGAGGAATACGTGGATGTTCCAATCGAGGAGCGGCCGTGGTACTTCAGATAATCGTAAAAAAGCCACCCCCGGCAAAGCCGGGGGTGGCTTTTGGGCCCCTCCGGGGCCGATTGGGAACCCATTGATAGGGTTCCCAATGCCCTTCCTGATCTTTTTGAACGATAAGGGTGTTTCGCGGCGTGCGCGCCGCGACCGGGGGCTCTGCCCCCGGACCCCGCAGCCTTTGTAAAGGTTGACGAAACTTTTTTATATCCGATCCTTCACAAACCCATAAATTCCCTCAGCCAGATTAGCGTGCCCGCGCTTCGTCAGGTGCATGAAATCGATCTGGTTGAATTCCGCGCCGCAGTCGGCGGCGCTGAGGAACATGCAGCCGTTCTCTTGCGCCACGCGGCGGAATTCGCCGGGGAGCTTCGCCGTTTTCTCCACGCAGCCGCGCCCCATGGTGCCCATCTCGTCGGCAACGGGGGAGGTCAGCACGCCCTCGCCAATCGGCGGCGGGGCGATTATCAGGATCTTCGGCTCGCCGCCGGGGCCCCAGCAGTCCACGGTTTTCGCCTTCTGCACCAGGCGGCGCATCCCAAGGCCGATGGCGAAGGCGTTCATGCCGAAGCGCTCCTTGCTGTCGTTGGTGCCAAGCATGATTATCAGCAGAGAAACCGGCTCGTGGCTTTTCAGGCAGGGCCAGAGATAGTGCAGCGCGTCCAGCCCCTCATACAGCGGGTCGGGAAAAACAGTTGTGCGGCCGGAAAGCCCCTCCTCGCAGACCTGGCAGCCCTCGCCCAGCTTCTTTTGCAGCAGCATGGTCCAGCGCTCGTCCTCATTGAAGCGGGCGAGCTGAGCGTCGGCGCAGTCGGCGGGGTCGGCGCAGTAGCCGTGGGTGTTGGAGTCGCCCAGGCAGACGATGTGTTTCTTCATGCCGCGCGCCTCAATTCACAATTTCCGGAAGGCTCGCCGCGGCGGCGGACTGGCCCACGCGGCGGAACTTCTCATCCGGCAGAGCGAGGTGGATCTTTTCGTTGACCTTCGCGTACTCGTCGGCGAGCACCTTTTTGCAGGTGTCCAGCAGCAAATCTCCGCCCTTGCCGCTCATGACGCGGCCCAGCAGCAGAACATGACGGTAAGAGTAGAGCGCGTAGTAATGCGCCAGGGTATGCGCGAGATAGACGCCGATGCTCTCATAGATCTTCGCGGCGCGGGGGTCGCCCTGCTCCATGAGCGCCTGCACGGCTTTGAGCTTCTCGGCGGGGGAAGCGCCCCCGTCCAGCTCAATTCCCGCGGCGGGGGCGAGCTTGATGACCGAGTCCTGGGAGAAGTACTTCACGCCGCAGCCAATGTCGCCGCTCCACTCGTCAACCATGGCTTCGGGCGAGGCGTCCACGGGGACGAAGGCCAGCTCGTTGAGCCAGCCGGTGATGTTGCCGTCGGGGTCGACGTAGCCCACGGCCTCGCTGGTGCCCATGGCGATGCCGAGAACGTTGTCGTCCTCAAGGCTCATGGCACCCGCCAGCGCGGAGACGTCACCGTCGTTTACCACGGCGTAGGGCACGTTGCCGAAGGTGTCCGTTATGGCACGGATGTAGATGTCCTTGACCTTGGTGTCAAACAGATCCTTGGGGACCTTGAGGAACAGGGAGGCGTTCATGGTACGGTTGTCGATGTACACGCCCGCGGAGCTCACGCCCACGGCGTCCACGCGCGGCATATGCTCCGCCGCGGCCTTGAGCGCGGAGACGATGCCGTCGTAGTGGTAGTCGGGGTCGGAGTTTATTTTCGGGAACCATACTACCTCTTCGCTGTAAACGCTCTCGCCGTCGATAACGGCGGAGACCTTGCGGTCGCTTCCGCCGGCGTCGAAGCCTATGCGGCAGCCCTCGAGATGGCGGCCTATGGCCTTGGATATGCTCTTCTCCTCCGGCACCGCGTCCACGCGCAGCACCTCAAACGGGTGCTCGAACACGCTGCCCATGTAGTCGAAGTCGAAGTCCTGCCTGCCGCCGGCGGAGTAGTGCTCCCGCATGGCGCGGCAGACCGCCTCGTTCCCGGCAAGGTAGACGCGGAAGCCGCCCTTCATCCACAGAAGCGTTTTTATCACTCGGTTGATGTAGTACACGTCCGCGTCCAGCAGCTCCGGAGTGCCGTGGACAAAGGTGCGCTGCACGGCGACCTGACCGCCGGAGCGCTCCACGGCCACGTCGAAGGGCTCCTTTGCGTTCTTAAGGAAAGCCTCGTTAAACTTGCCGATGGGGATAAAGCCGGGATCCAGCGGGGGGAGATTTTTGATGTTTATGTCTATGCCAAGATGGTTCATCACAAGTTTCCTCCTCAGATAAAAGTAGGTCCGGTTTGTTTTCGTTCCTGGTTATAAGGTATCATTTTTTTCGGTTTTGTCAATAGATGCGGGGGAAATTTTAAATCTGCTATTGACGCGCCGGGCTTGAGGAAATATTATTGACATATACTCACAAAAGGGGAGGGCTTGAAATATGAACCGAGACACTTTGACCTTCTGGCACGGCTGGATCAAAGCCGAGCTGGACAAATGCGCCGCCTTCTGGCTGGAAAACGGCATCGACCGCGTGCACGGCGGGGTTTACACCTGCCTTGACCGCAAGGGGGAGATCTACTCCACGGACAAGAGCGTGTGGATGCAGGGGCGCTGCGGCTGGATTTATGCCTATCTGTGCCACGTTTACGGAGTGCGCGACGAGTGGCTGAAGGCCAGCGAGAGCTGCCTGGATTTTCTGGAAAAGCACTGCGTCAACCACGCCGCCGGCGGGCGGCTGTACTTCACCGTGACCGAGGACGGTCAGCCACTGCGCCAGAGGCGCTACTATTTCTCCGAGGCCTTCTACGCGGCGGCCAACGCGGAGTACTACGGCGTGACCGGCAAGAGCGAGCACCTCGACAGGGCGCGCCGGGCCTATGACCTTTACTGGGACCTCGCCCACGGCATGGCAGACCCGACGGGGCTGGGACCGAAAACCATTCCGGAGACACGCACGGGCCGTGCCTTCGGCACGCCGATGATCATTCTGAACGTGACAAGCGTGCTGCTTCGCGTTGACCCGGAGCGGCAGGAGCTTTACGAGCGGCGGGCCCAGGCTTGCGTGGACGAGATTTTCGCCTACCATGTGCACCCGGAGCTGAACTGCCTGCTGGAAAACGTGGCCCCGGACGGCACGCCGAGGCTGAATTACACCGAAGGGCGCGTCGTAAACCCCGGGCATGACATCGAGGGCGTGTGGTTCCTGCTTGAGCACGCAAAGCGCACGGGGGACAAGGAGCTTGTGAAGAAAGCGGCGGAGATTTTCGACCGGGCCATCGCCGCCGGCTGGGATGAGAAATACGGCGGGCTGCTGTACTTTGTCGACTGTCTGGGCAAGCCGCCGGAGGCCTACGAGCACGATATGAAGCTCTGGTGGCCGCACAACGAGATTATGATAGCGTCGCTGATGCTCTGGCGCGACACGGGCGAGGAGAAGTACCTCGGCTGGTTTGAAAAGGTCATGGAGTATGTAAAGGAGCATTTCTCCGACCCGGAGTACGGCGAGTGGTACGGCTATCTGCGGCGCGACGGGCTGCCCACGGAGCCGCCCACCAAGGGCTCGACCTTCAAGGGGCCGTTCCACCTGCCGAGGGCGCTGAGCATGTGCGACCAGATGCTCACAGAAATGCTGAGGGAGTGAGGGCGGGGACGCTTTTTCGCGGTAAATTACTGCCTGTGAGTATTTACAAAAATTGATTAACAAATTTAAGTAAAATGACGTTTTGCGGCAGATTGCACGCGGACACTTGACTTTTTGGGGCTGAGACTGTACAATCTGTACAGAAGGAATGCGGCAGTATACCCGTATTCTAAAAAAATCAGGAGGTTACAAAATGAAGAAGATCCTTGCACTTGTTCTGGCGCTGACGATGGTGTTCGCGCTGGCGGCCTGCGGAAACACATCCGCCCCCGCCGACACGCCCGCACCCGCGGCGACCCCC
>JAMPGF010000045.1 GCA_023664105.1 Butyricicoccus sp.
CGTGCGCAGCACGCGGAATTTCAAATTAAAGAATTTAATTTGAAATTAGTATAAAGATGCAAAGGCTTTTTCGGCGAAGATAACAAAAATCCTTTTTGTTGCATATGTTGCAGCAATTTTTCCTCTGTGGAGGCGCATGGATAGAAGGGTGTTTTTCGCGCGAAAACGGCGCGCGGGTGTACCGCGCGCCGTTCGGGGGTGTTTTGTTGATTTTTTTCTTTATCGGATCATTTCTTCTCCTTGAGGGACTGGGCATAGTCTGCCAGGCGCTCGAGCTTGGCATTGCAGTTTTCCATGCTGCTGTCATGCACGAGGGCATAGACCTTTATCTTCGGCTCGGTGCCGGACGGGCGGACGATGAAGCTGCTGCCGTCGGAGAGCTCGAAGTAGAGCACGTTGCTGCCCTTGATGTGGGTCTCCCCTACCACGCCGAGGTCGGCGACGGTCAGGGTACCGGACTGGTAGTCGCGCATCGTGGAAACCTTGATGCCGCCGATCTCCTCCGGCGGGGCGGAGCGCAGGTTCGCCATGATGGCGCGCATGTCCGCAAGGCCGTCCACGCCGGGCATGACGAGGTTGATGGTCTTTTCCGCGAAATAGCCGTACTTCTTGTACAGGTTATCGAGCGCGTCGCGAAGGGTCATTCCCTGATCGTAATAGTGCGCGGCCATCTCCGCGATCATCATCGACGCGGTAACGGCGTCCTTGTCGCGGACGTAGTCGCCGAGCATGTAGCCGTAGCTCTCCTCAAAGGCGAAGATGTACTTGTACTCGCCGCTGACATCCCACTCGCTGACCTTCTCAGCCATGAACTTGAAGCCGGTGAAGGTGCTCTCAAGATATACGCCGTTGTGTTCGCAGATTGCGTCGACCATGGAGGTGCTGACAATGCTCTTGAGCGCCGCGGCGTTTTCCGGGAGGGTTCCGGCGGCCTTGCGGGCGTTTATCACGTAGTCAAGCAGCAGGGCGCCCATCTGGTTGCCGCTGATGGTGACGAAGCCGTCGCCATCGCGCACCATGACGCCGACGCGGTCGGAGTCCGGGTCAGTGCCGATAATGAGGTCGCTGCCAACCTGCTTGGCCAGGTCGATGGCCAGATAAAATCCCTCGGGATTCTCCGGGTTCGGGCTTACCACCGTCGGGAAGGAGCCGTCCATGACCATCTGCTCGGGGACAGGCGTTATGTGCTTGATGCCAAGGCGCGTGAGCGCCTCGGGGACGAGCTTGTGGCCCGCACCGTGGAAGGGCGTGTAGACAATCTCAAGCTTGTCGGCGACCTTGGCAACGGTGTCCTTGTCAATGGCCTGGCCCATGACGCGCTCGAGAAACGCCTCGTCCGTCTCCGCGCCGATAACCTCGATGAGGCCCTTTTCCTTCGCCTCGTCGAAGGGCACGGTCTTAAAGCCGGTGAAGATGTCAATCTTCTCCATCTCCTCGGCTATGGCGGCGGCATGGTCGGGCGGCAGCTGCGCGCCGTCCGTCCAGTAGACCTTGTAGCCGTTGTACTCCTTGGGGTTGTGGCTGGCCGTCACGTTTATGCCGGCGGTCGCGCCGTAGTAGCGGATGGCGAAGCTCAGCTCCGGGGTGGGGCGAAGCTCGTCAAAGATGCGGACAAAAATGCCGTTGGCCGCCATGACGCAGGCCGCCTCGCGCGCGAACACGTCGCTGTTTATGCGGCAGTCATAGCACACCACGACGCCCTTTTTCATGGCGTCCGTCCCCTCGCGGCATATGACGTTGGCAAACGCCTGGGTCGCATGGCGGATGATGTGGACATTCATGTTGTTCAGGCCCGTTTTCATGGTTCCGCGCAGGCCCGCGGTGCCGAACTCGAGGGGCGCGAAGAAGCGGCTTTCAATCTCCTTCTCGTCGCCGCGTATCGCGTCGAGCTCCTTCCACTCGCTCTCGTTGAGCGCGGGGTTGTCCAGCCATTTTTGGTACTCAGCTTTGTAATTTGTCATCAGATTCAGCCTCCATTAACGCTTTTGCGTCTTCATACATATTTTCGGGTACAAGGATATCCGTTCCGGTGCCCGACATGCCCAGCACGATCTTGCCGAACACGCCGTCTCCCGGGTAAACACGTATTGCAGGGATGCCGTAGGCCGAGAGCATGTTGACAAGCATTATGTCGTCCATGTCATTGCTCCGGCGGTGGGCAAGCTTCACGGGCGGGACGTACTCCCCGTCTTCGCCGCGGGGCCAGCTCTCCAGCCCGCGGCCCGGGAAGCTGCCCATTTCAAAACCAAACCTGTCCATATTTTCTCCAATTATTTGTGATACCTGCTCCCCTCGATTATCGTGAACGCGCGGTATAGCTGCTCGCAGAGCATCACGCGGGCGAGATGGTGGGGAAAGGTCATTTTCGACATTGACAGCCGCAGGCGGGCCTGGCGCTTGAGCTCCCCGCTCAGGCCGAAGCTGCCGCCGGTGACAAAGCAGAGTGTGCTGCTGCCCGCGCCCGCCCAGCTTTGGATGAGATCGGCGAGCTCGGGGCTGGTTTTGCCCTCTCCCTCAACACACATGGCTACCAGCACGGCGCGGGGCGGGATGCGCTTTTGGATTAAGGCGCACTCTTTTTTGAGCGCGTCGTCGATTTCCTTCTGCGACGGGTTTTCCGGCAGGCGCTGCTCGGGCAGCTCCTCGCTTTCAAAGCGGCAGTAGGCGCCAAGGCGCTTGCGGTATTCCTCAAAGGCGGCAATGTAGTGCCGCTCCTTCATTTTTCCGACGCTGACGAGCTTTACGGTGAGCATGGCTCGGTCTCCTCCACGCAGACCGTCAGGCGGCCGGCCATGGGTGCGGCGGCAAGGTAAACTTCCCGCCCGCCGAGGGCGGCGCGCACTGTATCATACGCCCGTTCGGGGGTGTTGTTCTCCCGGCTGAGATGGCCGAGGACTATGTATTTTGCTCCCGCGTCGGCCAGCTTTACGGCCAGGCGGGCGCAGTCGTCGTTCGAGAGGTGGCCCCAGGGCGAGAGGATGCGGTGTTTTAAATGGGGCGGATAGGGGCCGCGGGCAAGCATGCCCCGGTCGTGGTTTGCCTCGATCAACACCGCGCCGCAGCCGAGAAGGGCGTTTTCCACCTCGTCCGTGACGCAGCCCATGTCCGTGGCAAAGCCGAGGGCGCAGCCGTACTCAATGCGGTAGCCCACGCTCTCGTCCGTGTCGTGGCTGGTGTGGAAGGCGGTGACGGTCATGCCGCCGAGCTCAAAGGGCCTGCCCGCCTCAAAAACACGCAGGCAGTTCTCCACGCCGGGGACGGCACGGCGGAGGTTCCCTGCAAGGGTGCCGGGCGCGTACACGGGTACGGAGTGGTGTTTCGTGAGCATGGCGAGGCCGCTGATGTGGTCGGAATGCTCGTGCGTCATGAGAATTCCCGCCAGATCCTCCGGCGCGAGGCCGGACCGGGAGAGATTTTCCCTTATACGCTTCATAGATATTCCGGCGTCAATCAATATATTCCCGCCGGAGGATGAGACAAGCGCACAGTTGCCCGTGCTGCCGCTGGCAAAGGTCGTCAGAATCATTTATCCGGCATTTTCGGCGCTGGGGCGGCGGGCACCGTCGGGGTCGGTCACTACGCGGATGTCCGCGCCGAGGCGGCGCAGTTTGCCCACGAAGTCCTGATAGCCGCGCTCGATAAAGCGAACGTCCTCCACCACCGTGGTGCCGGAGGCGCACAGTCCGGCAATCACCATCGCCGCGCCGGCGCGCAGGTCGCAGGCCGCGACGGGGGCTCCGGTTAGGTGGCCCACGCCCTCGATCACGGCGGTTTTGCCGTCAACGTGGATCTCCGCGCCCATCTTGCGCAGCTCGTTGACGTATTTGTAGCGGTTGTCCCAGACGCCCTCGGTTATTACGCTCGTGCCCCTGGCGAGGCAGAGCACCGTGCAGGCCTGGGGCTGCATATCCGTAGGAAAGCCGGGGTACGGCAGGGTTTTGATATTCGTGCGGCGCAGGGGGCCGAGGCGGCGAACGCGTACGAAGTCGTCCCCTTCCTCAATCTCAACGCCCATTTCGCGAAGCTTCGCGGAAATGCAGTCGAGATGCTTGGGGATGACGTTGTCGATGGTTATGTCGCCGCCCGTGCCGGCGACGGCGGTCATATAGGTTCCGGCCTCGATCTGGTCGGGGATGAGGCTGTAGCTCCCGCCGCGGAGGCGTTCCACGCCGCGGACCTTGATCACATCGGTGCCCGCGCCGCGGATGTCCGCGCCCATGGAGTTGAGGAAGTTGGCAAGGTCGACGATATGCGGCTCGCGGGCCACGTTCTCGATGACCGTCATGCCTTTGGCCATGGTCGCGGCTATCATTACATTTATCGTCGCGCCGACGGAGACCTTGTCAAGGTATATTCGCGCGCCGTGGAGGCGGCCTCCCGCGGCCTTGGCGTAGATGAATCCGCCGCTGATTTTCATTTCCGCGCCGAGGGCCTCCATGCCCTTGACGTGCTGGTCGATGGGACGCACTCCGAAGTTGCAGCCGCCGGGCATCGTGCTCTTGGCCATGCCGAAGCGGCCGAGCATGGAGCCGATGAGGTAATAGGACGCGCGAATCTGGCGCGTGAGGGCATAGATGCTCTCCGACATGCGCACGTCGGAGCAGTCGATATCAAGCGTGTTTTTATTGACAAGGCGTATCTTAGCGCCCATATACTCGAGCATTTTCAGAAGCTTGCGCGTATCGCTTATCTGGGGGATATTCTCAATGCGGCACACTCCGTCTACCATAAGCGCGGCGGGTATGATGGCTACCGCGGCGTTCTTAGCGCCGGATATCTCCACCTCTCCGTAGAGCTGTCTGCCGCCGTTAATGACGTATTTATCCAAAATTACACCGTCCTTGCAGGATTGGTCTTGGGTCAAGCTTAGTATAACCAAAATCAAATGAAAACCTTTTATATTCTGCCTTTGGCAGAATATAAAATTCCCATTTTTAAGATATTTTTTTAGAATTATTTAGATATTAGCACAGTCAGGACAAAAATGCAACTCCAAAAAGCTGCTCAGTCATTTTTTTGGTTATCTTAACGTCTCTACCCGGCCTGTGACGGCGTTGATGTATATCTCGCCCGTGTCGGTGGTGAAGCGCCAGACGGGGTTCAGTGTGCCCTCGCCGGAGACGGCGACGGAGAAAATGTAGCCCGGGTCCAGCGCGCTCAGGCTGCTGCACACAAAGCCCTGCTCGCTGACCGCCTCGACAAAGCGGAGCATTACGCTCAGCTCGTCGAGTACGCCGTAGCTGCTCTCCTGCACCTGGCGGTCGAAGATGCGGGTTCCGGATATCATGACGAGGTAGTCCTCGCTGAAGGTGAAGCTCAGGCCCGCGTTGTAGACCGGGCAGCCCTGCCACAGGCAGCCGATGGTCACCGACGCGCCGTCGCGGCTGGAATTGACGTCGGCGTTGGCCTCGTCCGGCTCAAGGCCGAGCTTCTTCATCACCTTCGCCGCCGACTTCGCCGCCGAGCGGCCCGTTCCGAAGGCGTCCGTGCTGAAGAGTATGTCGCACTCGCCGGCACCGCGCACGGAGGCCTGGCCGCTTTCGGAGCTGTAGAACCAGATGTTGCCGCCGAGGTCGGCGGCTGTGACGCTGCCGAGCACGCGCTCAAGCCACTCGCGCTCCGAGTCCATGTCGCGGCGAAGAGTGTAGACCGAGGGGGTGGCCAGGTCCGCGCTTATGTCATCCGACACCCTTATTCCAGCGCGCTCCACCGCCTCGACGGCTGCTTCCCAGGCCGCGGTCTTTACGGCGCGGGTCTGGGCGCGGTCGCCGATAAGCGCGGCGAAGAGGAAGACGTTCACCGCCAGAAGTATCAGGATTATTATGTTTTTTATTTTAGATGTATCCATCAGTCCGTCACCCACTCGCAGGACGCGGAGTTGCCGCTGTCCAGATACGCAAGCCATATGTGCCCCGCGCCGCGGGACGAGGCTATCGCCGCGGCCTGGGCCATGGGGAGCAGGGGGCGCGTCTCCTGCGTGAGCGTGTAGCGGCGGGGCTGGAGCTCCAGCTTCGCCACCTCTCCGGCGCTGACCGTCACAAGCGCGGCGCTGC
Source organism: Butyricicoccus sp. (assembly GCA_023664105.1). Lineage (GTDB taxonomy): Bacteria > Bacillota > Clostridia > Oscillospirales > Oscillospiraceae > JAMPGF01. Next base: position 6,054 of record JAMPGF010000045.1, read on the forward strand.
GGCTGTCCGGCAGCTCGGTGACGATGCCGTTTATGGCGTACTCAAAGCGCACGGAATACGCGCCGCCGTCAGTCTCGCTGACTCCGGCAAAGCAGAGCTTCGCGTCGCCGCAGACGGGCAGGAGCGTCTGCTGGGCGATGGAGGCGGCGAGCAGGACGGACTCGTCCAGCTCCGTCTCCCCGCCGGGGGCCGCGCCGCCCTTAAAGCTTATTTTCCCGTCCGCGCCGACGCGCAGGGTCTTGCCGCTCTCCACATATACGCGCGTCCCGTCCGCCTCGGTGTAGGGGCGGATGACGTAGCTGTTCATGCCAAGGCTCGACATCAGCGACTCAATCTCCACCGACCCGGCGGCGTTTTCCGAGAGGGCGGCGCGCGGCTGCGCGCGCGTGCCGAAGATGACCGTGTCGGGGTCAAGGCCGGGGAATTTGCCGCTGGTGAAGGCGAAGTAGGAGCCGTCCGCGCCGTAGCTCTCCGCGCGGGAGAGCACGGCGGATGCGCTCACGCCGGTGGAGCAGACGTAATACAGTCCGTCGTCGCCGGCGAAGCAGAGCTCCACGCCGTCGTCCGTGCAGGAGAGCAGAACTGCCTCGGCGCCGTAGCCCCCCGCCTCGCCCGCGGTGCTGCCGAGCAGGCCCGAAAGCAGCGTCAGGGGCTGGGCGCAGTAGAAGTCAAAGTACACGCCCACGCCGAGCAGGCGCTGCTGCCACTGCCAGCGGGTGAGCTCACGCACCTGCCCGGCTGAGCCGAGCGCCTCGGCAAGGGAGGCGGCAAAGCTCTCAAACGCGTCCGTGAGCTGCTCGCTGCTGTAGTAAAACGCGCAGCGGCTGCCCCCGGCGGGGCTTATCACCATGCCTGCCGGGCTCACCGGCAGGGCGGCAGTGACCGATTCAGCCGCACCGGCCTGGCCGCCGGAGGCGGTCTCCTGGGACGAGCGGCGGCCGGTGAGGGAGACGTAGCCCGATGCGTTGAGAAGCAGCGCCGCGCTGATGAGAAGCGCGACTATGACGAGGTTTTTTGCGCGCTCGATGAGCTTTTTCCTCTTACTCATTGCTCGGCCCCTCCACAGGCAGGATGAGCGTTATGCTCGTGCCGCGGCCACGCTGGCTGCTTGTCTCAAAGCGGCCGTTGTGCCGCTCGACTATCTCGTAGGCGATGGACAGGCCCAGGCCGGTGCCGCCGGACTCGCGGCTGCGGGCCTTGTCAACGCGGTAAAAGCGCTCGAAAATGTGCTCCAGGTCCTCCTTGGGGATGCCGATGCCGTTGTCGCGCACCGTGCACCACACCTCGTTGCCGTCCTGGCCCGCGGTCATGCGGATGCGCCCGCCGTCGTGGGTGTATTTTATGGCGTTGGAGACCATGTTTATGAGCACCTGCTCAATTCGCGTCCTGTCGCCGCGGATTTCGTCGATGGGGCTTTTGAACTCAAGGGAAAACTCGTGGTGGCGGCGCTGGGCCTCCAACAGCTGGGCGCTGTAGACATCCTTGACGGATTTTTCAAAGGAGAAGGTCTGGAAGGTAAAGTCGATGCTGCCCGCGTCAAAGCGTGACAGGGTCAGAAGGTCCCCGACTATCTTCGCCATGCGGTCGGACTCGTTGACGATTACGCCCAAAAACTGGCGCTGGGTTTCCTCGTCTACCATGCCCTGGGAGTCGTAGAGCGTCTCGGCATAGCTGCGGATGCTGGTTATGGGAGTGCGCAGCTCGTGGGAGACGTTGGCGACAAAGTTGCGGCGCATGAGCTCGGAGCGCTTGAGCGTGTCGATATTGCTCTCGAGCTGGCCGGCCATGTTGTTGAAGGTGCGGGTCAGCACGCCTATCTCATCCCCGGCGGGGTTGTCCACCTTCGCGGAGAAGTCGCCCGCCGCCATTTTCTCAGAGGCGCGGGTCAGCTTGCGGATGGGAGTGACAAGCGTGCGGGCAAGCAGCAGGCTCAGCAGCACGGATATTACAAGGCCTATGACTATCGCGTCCATGATTATCTCAAAAAGGCGGCTGTTGAGGCTTCGCACGTCGTCCTTGCTGTCGATAATGTAGACGATGTAGCTGCCGCCGTGCTCGCCCGTGATGGGCAGGGCCACGTCCATGTAGTCGGCGGAGGCGTCGCTGGCGTAGCCCTCGCGCCCGCTTATGGCGGTGAGTATGTTCGGCGTTATGTTCATTTTCCCGCCGGCGGACTGCTCCGAGCCGGTGAGCACGCTTCCGGCAGCGCTGAGGATGTAGTAGCTGCGCTTGCCGGAATTGACGCCCAGCTCGCCGGAATAGGCGCGAAGGATCTGGGCCATGAGCTCGGGCGCGTCCTCCCCGTCCGCGGCCGAGCGCAGGTCACCTACCAGCTCGTTGTTGGAGAACACCGTGCGCATCTGCTCGTAAAACTCGCTGAGGTAGAAGCTTCGCACGCCGCGCACCAGAAACGCGCCCACCACGGTCATGATGGACAGTATCAGCACCAGCATTATTATTACAAGCTTTGTGTACAGGCTTTTGTTCATATGGCCTCCGGAAGGCAAAAACCTCGTAGAGTTCGCGGCGCGCACGCCGCGAATAAAATTAAATCATTTTTCCGGGGACATGTGCCTCGGAAAAATTCCTCTCGCGTAGCGAGCGTCGTCAATTCCGCCGCGCGCGGCGGAATTGTAAGGCGCAGAGCGAAGCGCATCCACTCAAATCAATGACTGCGCAGCAGTCATTGATTTGACTCGAAGTAGTAGCCGACGCCACGCCTGGTTATGACGTAGGCGGGATTGGCGGGGTCGTCCTCAAGCTTTTCGCGCAGGCGGCGCACGGCGACATCCACAGTGCGCACGTCGCCAAAGTAGTCGAACTGCCATACCTCGCTCATCAGCTCCTGACGCGTCACGACGCGGCCCGGGTTCTGGGCCAGGAAGCGCACAAGCTCAAATTCGCGTTGGGTAAGCTCCAGCTCTGTGCCGTTTTTGAACACGCTGTGACGCTCTAAATCCACCGTCAGCGCGCCGGCACGGATGACGCTGCCGTCCGTCCCCGGCTGGGGTACGGGCGCGGCTGCGTCGGGGACGCGGCGCATGTTCGCCTTCACGCGCGCCATGAGCTCGCGCATGGAAAAGGGTTTTGTTATATAGTCATCCGCGCCGTTTTCAAGGCCGAAAACCTTGTCGGTCTCCTCTTCGCGGGCGGTTATCATTATTATGGGCACGCTGCTGCCCTCCCCGCGGAGCTTCGCGCAGACCTCAAAGCCATCCATGTACGGCAGCATTATGTCCAGAAGGATCAGGTCGGGGTTCTCCTGCCGCGCCATGCGCAGGCCCTCCCGGCCGTCATAGGCGCAGACGGTGTCGTAGCCCTCCTTCTTCAGGTTGAATTTCAGGATGTCGACGATGGCTTTTTCGTCGTCGACTATCAGCACTTTCCTCGTCATATAATTCTCCTTATGACTTTTTCAGATACCGCTCCGTGCGCAGGACAGCGAGGGCGGTTTTGCCGTCGTAGAGCTCGTTGTTTTCCGCCATACGGACAAGCTCGGCAAGGGGGTATTTCTCCACGTCGAGAAACTCGCCCTCGTCCAGGTGGGCCTCGCCGCGGTGCAGGCCGGTGGCGAGGTAGATGTATATTTTCTCGTGGCAGTAGCCCGCGGAGGGGTAGAAAAAGCCCATAGACACGTAATTATCCGCGGTAAAGCCCGTCTCCTCGCTCAGCTCCCGCACCGCGCACTCAAACGGGTCCTCCCCCTCGTTGAGCTTTCCGGCGGGGATCTCCAGCAGGTGGCAGCCAAGGGCGTAGCGGTACTGGCGCACGCAGTAGACGCTGCCGTCAGCGTCCACGGGTATGATAGCCACGCCGCCGCTGTGCTCGACGACCTCGCGCGTGGAGACCCTGCCGTCGGGCAGGCTCACCTCGTCAACGTGGAGATGTACTATCCTGCCGCGGTATATGTCCTGCGCGCCTACGGTTTTTTCTGTGTAATCCATAGTCTTGCCTCCGATGAAAATTAAAGCAACAATTCATGGCTTTTTTATTATTATACCATATTGAAGCAAAAAAGTACATCATTTCCAATTCTTCCAGATGATTTATTTCATGCCCGGACCTTCCGCCGGAAGGCCGAGAGCCCGTCCGCATAATCCGCGCGCTGCTTTCTCGCGGATCGTTTGCGGACAGGCTCTTAAGAAAACCTCTTTTGTCAGTTGACCTGGACCGTGCCGTCCGGCAGGATGCTGACGGTCATGCCGTCCTGGACATAGTTCAAAAATTCCTCGCCCAGGCTGTCAATGACGGGCATGGAGGTGCGCTCCCCTTCCAGCCACACATCGGCCAGCACCGCTCCGGCGGCGGCAAGGGAGTCAATAGGCTCGGAAAACAGCAGGCACGCGGGCTGACGGCCCATGGAGCAGGCGCAGTACAGCACCAGCCCGCCCGTGGTCGAACCGATGGTGCGGGGCAGGCACAGCGCCTTGCCCGCCATCTGCTTGCCGTAGAGGTCGGGGTTGTTCTGGTCGCCGCAGGTGGCCTTCCTGTCGCCGAACTGCAGCGCTTTCTGGAAGGAGGCCAGGGTGTTCAGCCCTCCGTGGGATACCAGGGCCTCGGCGGTAAGCCTCCCGGGAGAAACTACTCTGCCTTGGAATTTGCGCATCTTATTTGCCCCCTTTCGTGATCTGAAGCAGAATTTCGTCATCGGTGCAGTACCGCGCCGTGGTGTAGGTGCGCAGCTTGTTGCTGGAGGTAATGACGGGCATTTTCCCGCTGAGGGGATTGTTCATGTACATCAGCGGACAGATATAGCTGAGCACCACCCCGGTATTCTTCAGGCGCTCGGCATAGGGCGTGGACTCGAACTCGCGGATCACCGCCTGGGCGGCGGTGAACACGGTGGGAACGACCACCTTTTTATTGCCCGAGGCCTTGAGCCCCTGTTCCACCCGCTCTGTCCAGCTTATCAGCTGCTCCAGGCTCATGTGGGGACAGCCGATGAAGCACAGCTTTGGTTTGGCTTCCCTGTTTTTCCACACCACCGGGTAGCTGTCATACACCCGCTGGAGCTCCGCGTCGTCCACCACGTATACCCTGGCGTCCTCCGCCACCAGCCCGCGGCCCAGGCGGACCGCCTCGGGGGTGATATTCTCGACATGGTACAGGCCCACCGCGCCGTTGGAGGCAGTGGCCGCGCCGAAGTCCTTCAACCAGGTCTTTGCCGCATCGTCCAGCTTGCCGTCCAGCCACTTGTCCAGGCCGACTATGTAGGGCACAGCTTCCATCACCTTCATGCCGATGGCTGAGCCGAGAAGCTGTGCCTCCGGCTTTTTGCTGGTCTTGATCTCCACGATCCATGCGGCCTTGCGTCCCTCATCGGTGAGCAGGCCGAACCGGGGGACATAGCCTACCAGCGAGCCCATCAGGTCGATGATTCCGGAATTACGGTTGCAGCGCGCGCCCAGCACCGAATTGGCGTACACCACGGCGGAGGACTCCGACCAGGACAGCACCTCCCCCTCCCCAGGGGTATTGCCTACCTGATCCATGTAGCAGGTGCAGGTAAAGGCGTCCTTGTCCATCAGGCCCAGCTTGGCGAGCTGCTGCTCGTAGAAATCCTGACGGGTGTACATAAAGTTATTGAACACAAAGCTCTGCAAAAGGGACGCGGGAACATTTTTATCCATGGGCCGGGGATCGGCGGAGAATTTCTGCATGGATACGGCCCCCTCGGCAATGAGTCTGTCCATCAGCTCATACACCGGCCCCAGGGCCTTCAGCCCGAAGGATGTCACCAGGTGATTATACCGGCCGGTAACGGGGACCATGCAGTCGGCCCCGAACAGCTCGCCGTAGCGAACCAGGGTCTCCATCACCTTGGCCAGGGTCTCTCCCTTTTCTCCGTTGAGAATGGCCTGCTGCTGGTCTGTCAGCTTCATTTTTACGCTCATATGTCCCTCCTTAATTTTTCTTTGATGTACATTATACAGCATTATTCGCAAAAGCGCAACCAGCGTTAATGACGCCGGATGAATCTCCGGCGCCTTTCCTTTGATTGCCGCACCGTTCTCCTGCAAGTTTTTTTCCATATATTTTGACTGGAAGTACGCGCGGGAAAAGTCGTATAATCATAATGTATCACCGCACCCGAAAAAAATATATGGGAGATGCTTATTACGGACTTCACTACAGACTATCGGATAATCAGCCACAGCTATGTTACACTTTTGATACATAAGGGTGAGAACATGACAACGGAGCAGGCCGAGCAGGCGGTGCGGCACGCGCTGGACGTGTGCGGCTACGAGCCCTGGGAGAGCATGAGCATCGAGATCTTCGCCGGGGATGAGGTTTCGCTGCTCATCGCCAGCCCCTGTAAGGCGCCCGAGGTGCACATAGCGGACTACGCGCTGCCGTTTATTAACGAATATTTCACAGAATAGACCTTTTTTTTTGAAATATTTATGGTATAATTTCCTTACGAAAACGGCAAACGCTTCGCGCGCCAGCGGCATTTTTCCGTCCGGCGCGGTTTGTCATGCTTTTTTGGGGAAGGGGGAACCGCCATGTCGCCGAAAGCACAGGGCGTAAAGCAGGCCGCGGCTAACCGCAAGGCCTTTCACGATTATTTTGTGCTCGAGCGCTACGAGGCCGGAATTGAGCTTAGCGGGACGGAGGTCAAGTCCATCCGCGCCGGCACCCTGAACCTCAAGGACTCCTACTGCACCGTGAAAAACGGCGAGCTGTTCGTGCGCGGGATGCACATAAGCCCCTACGAAAAGGGCAGCATCTTCAACCGCGACCCCGACCGCGACCGCCGTCTGCTCATGCACAAGAAGGAAATCCTCAAGCTCGGCGCGCGCTCTACCCAGGACGGGCTCGCGCTCGTGCCGCTGTCCGTGTATTTCAGGGACAGCCGCGTCAAGGTCGAGGTGGGGCTGTGCAGGGGCAAGAAGCTCTATGACAAGCGCGACACGGACGCAAAGCGCCAGGCGGGCAGGGATATGGAGCGCGCACTGAAAAACCTGTGAGGCCGCGGCAAGCGGGCTATTTATCAACGATACAAAGGAGGAAGGTCCAAAATGAATCCCATTGTGACCATTGAAATGGAAAACGGCGGCGTGATGAAGGCTGAGCTCTACCCCGAAGTCGCGCCGAACACTGTGAATAATTTTATCTCCCTTATCAGCAAGGGCTTTTATGACGGGGTCATTTTCCACCGCGTCATCTCCGGCTTTATGATCCAGGGCGGCGACCCAAACGGCAACGGCATGGGCGGGCCCGGCTATTCCATTAAGGGCGAGTTCACCGGCAACCGCTTCAAAAACGAGCTCAAGCATGAGCGCGGCGTGCTGTCCATGGCGCGCACCATGATGCCGAACTCCGCGGGAAGCCAGTTTTTCATCATGCATGAGGACTCCCCACACCTCGACGGGCAGTACGCCGCCTTCGGCAAGCTGACCGAGGGGCTGGATGTGCTCGACGCCATCGCAAGCACCCCTTGCGACTACAACGACAAGCCGAAGGCCGAGCAGAAGATGAAGAAGGTCACGGTGGACACCTTCGGGGTCGAGTACCCCGAGCCGGAAAGGGTCTGAGGTATGAGCATGAGAACAGCTATAATTACCGGAGCGTCCTCCGGGCTGGGCGTGGAGTTTGTTCGTCTGCTGACGGCGGCGTTTCCGGATCTTGAGTCCGTGTGGCTTATCGCGCGGCGGCGTGAGAGGCTTGAGGAGCTTGCCGCGCAGTATTGCGATGGGCTGGATGTGCATGTCCTGCCGCTGGACCTGTGCGACGAATCGTCGTTTACGGTGCTGCGCTTTGAGCTGGACTCCCGCAAGCCGGATGTGCGGCTGCTGGTCAACAACGCCGGCTGCGGCTATCTCGGCAATGTGGGCGAGACGGATGCGGGCAGCCAGACGCGCATGACGAAGCTCAATGTCACCGCGCTGACCGCCGTGACCGATGCGGTGCTGCCGTACATGGGACGCGGCGCGCGGATTATCAACATGAGCTCCATCGCCTCGTTCTGTCCCAACGCGCGGATGACGGTGTATTCCTCGACGAAGGCTTATGTATCTTCTTTTACGCGCGGGCTGAGTGAGGAGGTTCGCGCGCGGGGTATTCGCGTGACCGCCGTGTGCCCTGGGCCCATGGCGACGGAGTTTCTGGATATCGGCGGCATTGCCGGCAACTCGAAGATGTTCCAGACTCTGCCCTACTGCGACCCGGAAAAGGTCGCCGCGGGGGCCTACGCCGCCGCTATCGCGGGGCATGCGTTCTACACGCCGAAGCTGTTTTATAAATTTTACCGTGTGCTCGCGAAAATAATTCCCCATTCCCTTATGGTAAAATTGGCAAAGACGTGATACAATAGTTTTTACGGGCCCCGCTTTTTGGGGCGGGGTCCCTTTTACATGGGGGCGTACCGGTTTCGACGGGGGCGCGGAGGCAGGATAAGCGGGCAGATGCGCCTGGCATCTTTAAAACGGGCAATTATAAATTAAAGAACAACAATAACACTGTTCTTGCCGCTGCTTGATTAGCGGCCGTCCTGCCGGAGAGGACCACGGCTCCGGTTTGGGCGTCGATTAGTGGTGCCCGTGAGTGCGCAAAGCTTTGAGCGCACCATGAATAATGAAGCTACCAACCCCTTCAGTGTGACGGCTCACGGCTGGGCGAGGGAATTCAAATAACCGTCTGCGCCCGGAGAAGGTCCTGAGGAAACGCTTTCGGACAGGGGTTCAACTCCCCTCGCCTCCACCACAAGAGAGTTGTACGAACCACAGGCGGCCAGGAGGTCACCATCTTCCTGACCGTGGAGTGTATCGTACTACTCGCCCCGCTCAGTGTATGCGGGTAACAAAAACCGTAGCAGTCACTTTCGTGGCTGCTACGGTTTTTTTGTACCTATCCGGCCTACCGCCGTAAATAACCTATTGCGTGATAATCTGACAAATGCCAGCAATCCAGGGTAGATTGCGGTAAAATTATCACTCAAAGGAGCGGCATACATCATGATTAAGATTTTACTGTCCAGAAAGCTGGGCGAGCTTCGCTGGACGCAGGCCGATCTCTCGCGTGTAACGGGGATACGGCCTACCACCATCAACGAATATTACCATGAATTTGCCGAGCGTGTCAATCTGGAACACTTGGACCTGATCTG
>JAMPGF010000046.1 GCA_023664105.1 Butyricicoccus sp.
GCCCGGCAGGCGCGCGCGGAGCGCGGAGACGTTGTTTTCGAGCGCGCCGCGGTCGAGCTCGATCCAGGCCCGCCCGCGGCGAAAAATTTTTTCCTGTGTCATTTTCCCTTATCCTTGATTATGATTCGCGGGGCCGTGGCCACGACGGTCGCGCCGTCGGGCACGTCGGTGAACACCACCGCCCCCGCGCCGATTTTTACGTTTTTGCCGATGTCGATGCCGCCCACTATCTGAGCGCCCGCGCCGATGAAGCAGCCGTCGCCGATGCGCGGGGCGCGGCCGTCCACCTCGCCGATGGTGACGTTCTGGTAGATGCGGCAGCCCTTCCCCACGCTGGCATAGCGGGAGATGTACACCCCGTGCAGCCCGTGGGGCAGCGACGGCACGGCGGCGATTTTCGCCCCGTTTCCGATGTAGCCGCCGTGCCTGTGGGCCGAGCGGCTGAGGAAAAAGGTCAAAATGTCGCGCCCCAGCTTTGATTTGCACCGCTCCCGCAGCCGGAACATTTTCCAGAATGTGCGCAGGCCGTCGCCCTTGGAGTAGTCGGTTATGGACTGTCTTATGCTCATGCGGCTTACTTCTCCAGCGCCAGCTCGATGGCGCGCGTTATGACCTCGGTGAAGCTCACGCCCACGGCCTTCATCATGCTCGGGAAGCGGCTGTGCGAGGTGAAGCCGGGGATGGTGTTGACCTCGTTGAACACGATTTCGCCCTCGGGGGTCAGGAACATGTCCACACGGGCGAAGCCGCGGCAGTCCAGCGCGCGGTAGATGGTCTTTGCCGTCTCCTTGAGCTCGGCGGCCTTTTCCGGCGCGACGCGGGCGGGGACGTGGATTTTAGAGGTGATGAGGTTGTATTTTTCCGTGAAGTTGAAGAATCCGCCCGCCAGCTCGATCTCGTCTACCTCTCCGGTGACGAGTTCGTCGTTGCCCATGACGGCGCAGCCCACCTCAAAGCCGGGGATGGCCTGCTCGACGATGACGTGCCCGTCGTACTCAAACGCAGCCCCGATGGCCGGAAGCAGCCCAGTTTCCGCGGTCACCTTGGACACGCCGTAGGACGAACCGGCGTTGACGGGCTTGACGAAGAGGGGATAGCCTATCTCCGCCGCCGAGGCCGTCACGGCGGCGGCGTCAAAGCCGCGAGAGAGCACCACAGAACGCGGCGCCTTCACGCCCGCGTCCTGGGCCAGGCGGTGAGCCCGGTCCTTGTCCATGCACAGCGCGGAGGCCAGCACGCCGCAGCCCGCCAGCGGGATATCCGCCAGCGCGCACAGGCCCTGGACGGTGCCGTCCTCGCCGTTTTTACCGTGCAGCACGGGGAAGGCCGCGTCGACGGGGATTTTCTCCGCCACCGCGCCGTTTTCGTCCTGCACAAGCAGGCAGCGCTCGCCCCGGTTGACCGACAGCGCCGCCGGGCGGCACAGCCCGGACTCGCGCCAGGTGCCGTTGGCGATGCGGAAAACCTCGCCGGAGTAGTGGTACCACTTGCCGTCCTTGGTTATGCCTGCGGTCACGGGCGTGAAGCGGCTTTTGTCCATGCCCTCTATAACGCTTGAGGCCGACTCAAGCGAGACGCTGTGCTCGCTCGAGCAGCCGCCGAAGATAACCAGAATGTTCATCATATGTAATAGTTCCTTTCGATTGCAGTAAACTAAATTATACTACGAACTATCAGAGCGTGGCAAGTCCCAAAGAGGCGAAAAAAGCGGCCATTGGCCGCTTTTTCCTTTATATTTCGTTAAATGTGAGTACCGCCTTGAACAGATCCCCGTCCACGGTCAGCTCCAGCGTGCCGCCCTGCAGCTCGGTCAGGCTCCTGGCGATGGACAGCCCCAGCCCGCTGCCCTCGGTGCTGCGGGAGCTGTCGCCGCGCACGAAGCGCTCCATCAGCTCGTCTGGGCTTACGTCCAGCTCGTTGCGCGAGGTGTTCTTGAAGGAGATCACCGCCTGCCCGAGTTTGTCCTCGACGGTGAGGTAAACGCGCGTGCCGGGCAGGGCGTACTTGCAGATGTTGTTCATCAGGTTGTCGAAAACCCGCCACATGTGCCGCCCGTCGGCCATAATGCGCAGGCTCTTCTCCGGCCGCTTTGTGATAAGCTCCAGCCTGCAGTCGGCAAGCCTCTGCCCATACTCCCCCGCGGTCTGCGTCAGCAGAACGTCCAGCTCGAACGGCCCCAGATTTACGTCCACGTTCCCCGTGGAGGCCTTCGACGCGTCCACCAGGTCGTCAATGAGCTTTTTCAGCCGCTCGGACTGCCGCAGCAGCACGGCGGAGTACTCGCGCACCTTCTCGTTTTCGCTGTTCTCCTTGCATATGAGGTCGGAGTAGTTGATTATGGAGGTCAGCGGCGTCTTTATGTCGTGGGACACGTTGGTTATCAGCTCGGTTTTCATCCTCTCGCTTTTCAGCCGCTCCTCCACCGCGCGGTTGAGCCCCAGCGCTATGCTGTTGAGGTCCTCGCCGTGCTTCTTGAAGTCCCACAGCATCCGGCTCGTGTCCACCTGATAGGACAAATCCCCCGCCGCGAGCGACTGCCCGCCCTTTTGCAGCCGCCGGAGCATCAGCGTTATGGCCAGCACGGCCAGCGCCAGCGCCAAGCGCTCGACAAACCAGAAGAACAGCAGCACGCCGGGGTCGTCAAAGCAGGCCAAATGGAAGATAAACTCCGCCAAATACAGCGCCAGCAGCCCCACGATGACCTTCCACAGCAGCGGCAGATTTCCCGCCAGCTCCCGCAGGCCGCGCCATATGGCCTTCACCGCGCGCCAGACGGCCAGCCACACTCGCCACAGCATGCGGCAGGCCATCCAGATAACCGTGTTTTTCCAGAGCGTGCCCGCCTTGGCCCGCACCGCCACGCTGACGCAGCAGCCCACGAAAACGCAGCTGAGCACCAGGAACCCTCCCGCGGCGATGATTGCCGCGCCCACGTCGGACCAGTAGAACAGGTCGAGACAGCCCGCGATGGCCAGCGTGCCGCCCAGCACCACGGCGGCGGCGAGCAGGTCCAGCGGTATTTTGGTGAACCAGCTTGTCACAAGCTCCTCGCGTCCCGCGCGCCGCCCCGCCCCGGCAATGAGGAAGGCGAGCGCCGCCACCAGCAGCAGCGCCGCGCCCGCGAGTATGCCGTAAATCGCGTATCGCAGGGCGTAGGTGAGGTCGATGCAGGCGTTTATAAAGCTCAGGCTGTCCGTAACGGGGAAATACGGGTCAACGGCGACGTTGATGACGTAGGGATTTTCGTAGTCCGTCAGCGGCGCGCCCGAATAGAACTGGCTGAGGCTCCTGAAGCGATAGCCATCCTCCCACGCCAGATAGCTGAAGCACAGGGCGGTTTTATCCAGCACAGCGGCGTAATACTCGCTGCTCCACAGCTCGCTGCCGTCGGAGGCGTCCATCACCTGGAACGCGGCGCTATACGTGGACGCACGGTACGCCGCGCGGTCGTATTCCTTGTACTCCACCACGTCGTAATACATCTGCCGGGCAATGCCGTACATATCGTTTCGGAATACCTCGACCTTCACGTCGTTTATGGGCCAAGTGTACACCCCCATCTCCAGGCAGAACGCGATGCCGAGCACCGACGCGCCGATGGCGCACAGCATCAGCACCGCCAGACAGAAGGCGATAATCTTCGCCGGCATTTTGTGTGTCAGGTTTTTCATTCCCTTTCTCCCCTTTCTATTTTGTAGCCCTGCCCCCACACCACCTTGAGGTAGCGCGGCTGGTTGGGCGTGATTTCCAATTTCTCCCGCAAATGCCGTATGTGCACGGCTACGGTGTTCTCGCTGCCGAAGGGCGCGTCGCGCCAGACGCGGCGGTAGATCTCCTTGGGCGAGAACACCTGCCCCGGGTGCTCCATGAGAAGGCGCAGTATGTCGTACTCGGTGCGCGTCAGGGACACGTCCTCGCCGTCGAGCAGCACGCGCTTTTCCCCGTCGTCGAGCTCGATCCCGCCGACGCGAAGGGACGTGGGCCGCACCGAGCCGCCGCCGAGGCGCATGTACCGCCGCAGCTGCGACTTCACCCGCGCGGCCACCTCCACGGGGCTGAAGGGCTTTGTCACGTAGTCGTCCGCGCCGACGTTCAGGCCGAGCACCTTGTCCGCGTCCTCGCCCTTGGCGGTCAGCAGGATAACCGGCACGTTGCTGACCTCGCGTATCTTCACCATGGCGGAAATGCCGTCCAGCTCCGGCATCATGATGTCCATGAGTATCAGGTGTATGTCCTCGCGGGCTATCACGTCCAGCGCCTCCCGCCCCGTGAACGCCTCGAACAGCGTGTATTCGGAATCGGCAAGGTATATCTTCAGCGCGTTTACGATGTCCCTCTCGTCGTCGCAGATAAGTATGTTGTACATTCCGTCGTCCTCCTCATCATGTCTATATCATAGCAGAGCTTATTTTAACATTAAAGCCGCTGAATTTTTAAGATTGTATTAACACGTTAAAAAACGCCGGCGGAAAGCCCGCCGGCGTCTGCCGTAATTTTCTGCTTATTCGGCGTTTACTGTGACCCCGTTTTCGTCCGCGCTGAGCCTGATTTTCGTCACGCTGCCCAGCCGCTTATCCACTATCTCGGCGGCCATCACATCCTCGACCTCCTTCTGGATGAGGCGGCGCAGGTTGCGCGCGCCGTAGGTCAGGCTGTAGCTCTTCTTCGCGAGATAGTCCACCAGCGCGCCGTCGTACTCAAGGGCAATGTCCTTCTCCGCGAGCACGCCGCGCACCTCGCCGAGCATGAGCTCAGCGATGGCCTTGAAGTTGTCCTCAGTGAGCTGGTTGAAGTAGACGATCTCGTCCACGCGGTTTATAAACTCCGGGCGCAGGAAGTCGTTGAGCGCCTTCGTCACGCGATCCTTCGACTGCTCGTTGAGGCTCATTCCGAAGCCGAGGGAGCCGCCCCTGGTGTTGCTTCCGGCGTTGGTGGTCATGATTATGACCGTGTTCTCAAAATTCACCGTGCGCCCCTGCGCGTCGGTTATGTGCCCGTCGTCAAGAATCTGCAAAAGCACGTTGAGCACGTCCGGGTGTGCCTTCTCGATCTCGTCAAAGAGCACCACGCTGTAGGGCTTGCGGCGGATTTTCTCCGTGAGCTGCCCGGCCTCGTCATAGCCGACGTAGCCCGGGGGCGAGCCTATCATACGGGAGACGGAGTGCTTTTCCATGAACTCGGACATGTCCAGCCGCACCAGAGATTCCGGGCTGTTGAACAGGTCCTGGGCCAGGCGCTTGACCAGCTCGGTCTTGCCTATGCCGGTGCTGCCCACGAAGATAAAGCTGACGGGCTTGCGCTTGGCCTTGAGCCCCACGCGGCTGCGCTTTATCGCCGCGCACACGGTGTCGATGGCGGAGTCCTGGCCGATTACGTGCTCTTTCAGCCGTTTATCCAGCTGCGCCAGGCTCTCCAGCTCATCCTCGCGGATGGAGCTGGCGGGGATCTTCGTCCACAGCTCGATCACGCGCGCGAGGTTCTCCGCGGTCAGCTCGGGCTTGCCCCTGACCTGGAGCTCGAGCAGCTCGTCGTTCATGCGAAGGTGCTCGGCGCGGATGCGGGCCAGGCGCTCGTAGTGCTCGTTTTCGGTGTCGGCCATGAGCAGCTCGCGCTCCTTGTCCAGGTCGGCCATGTCCTTTTGCAGCATCTCGATGCGCGCCAGGTCAAGGTTTTTCAGGTTCACGTCCGAGCAGGCCTCGTCAATCAGGTCGATGGCCTTGTCGGGCAGATAGCGGTCGGTTATATAGCGCTCGGACATCGTCACGGCTATGCGGCACATCTCGTCGGAGATCCTCACGCCGTGGTAGTCCTCGTAATAATGGGCAATGCCCTTGATTATCTCCACGCTCTCGTCAATGGAGGGCTCAGCCACGGTCACGGGCTGGAAGCGGCGCTCGAGCGCGGCGTCCTTTTCAATGTGCTTGCGGTACTCGGTGAAGGTGGTCGCGCCGATGACCTGTATCTCACCGCGGGAGAGGGCGGGCTTGAGGATGTTCGCGGCGTTCATGCTGCCCTCGGCGTCGCCTGCGCCGACGATGTTGTGCACCTCGTCGATGACGAGTATCACGTTGCCCTCGCGGGTGATTTCCTGAATGAGCCCCTTCATGCGGCTTTCAAACTGGCCGCGGAACTGCGTCCCGGCCACCAGCGCGGTCAGGTCGAGCAGGTAGACCTGCTTTTCCTTCAGCTTGTAGGGCACGCTGCCGGAGGCGATGCGCTGGGCAAGGCCCTCGGCTATCGCGGTTTTGCCGACGCCCGGCTCGCCGATGAGGCAGGGGTTGTTCTTCTGGCGGCGGTTGAGGATCTGAATAACGCGCTCAAGCTCCTCAGCCCGGCCTATCATGGCGTCCAGCTTGCCCTCGCGGGCGCGTTCGGTGAGGTTGATGCAGTAGCTGTCGAGGAATTTTTTCTTGGCCGTGCGCGTCTCCTTGCCGGAGGCGGCGCGGGTGTCGTCGCCCTTGTTCTGGCTGCCGGAGGGCGTGAGGTTATTGTTGTTCTGGTTCCCGCTGCTGCCGATGAGGCGGCTGAGGAAGGGGAAGGTGGCGGTTTTGCCCTCGTCATCATCGCCGGAGTCGGCGTCGACGGCGTTTTCCTGCAATGCGGCAAGGCCCTCGCCGCCGAGCATGGAGGACATGTCGCTTGCCAGGCTCTCGATATCCTCGTCGGACAGGCCCATGCGGGAGATGATGTCGTCCACGGGCTTTATGTGCATCTCCCGTGCGCACTGGATGCACAGCCCCTCGTTGCGGGACTGGCCGTTTTCTATCTTTGTTATGAATATTACCGCCACATTTTTTTTGCAGCGCGCGCAGATCGTAGGCTCCATATTGATATCTCCCAAAAAGTTAATTCAAATCAGGCCGGGCTCACAGGCCCAGGTAGTGTGTCAAAAGGTTGCGGTCGAGGAAGATGCTCGCCAGCCAGGCGTTTGAAAGAGTGTCGCTGCCAATGAGCTTTCCCGTAAACTTCAGCGTCCAAACTATGACCATGCAGAAAAGTATGCCCGTGCCGATGCCCAGCAGGCTCCCGCCGATGTCGTTTAGCGCGTCGAGGTTCGGCAGCTTATAGCTCAGGTTCGGCAGGTTTCCGATAACCGTAAGTATAATAATTATCAGCAGGAAGGCCAGGATGAAGCAGCCGACATAGCTGACCTTCTGGCACAGGGTCTGCACCACGGCGTCCGTGGTCGACATGCCGGTTTCGAGGATGGTTTCCATGGTGCTGGCGGCCATGTTGTCGGAGGTAGTCTCGTCCAGGCCGAGGACCTGGAAGCAGGTCGAGCAAAACTCCATCTGCCGCTCGGGATAGCGGGCGAGCAGGTCGGCGACCGACAGCTCCGCGCTGCCCCAGCCCATGCGGTCAAGCACCCCCTCATCGGCCTTTATCTGGCCCTCCATGAAGCCGCTGGCGAAGGGGCGGATGGCGGGGATGATGTCCATGGAAAAGGTGTTGGCAAGCAGGTTGGCCCCGTACAGCGACACGATGATGGCCAGTATGCCGCCTATGCCCATAATGATGCCCTTCTTGAAGCCGGACCATGCGCAGATGAGTATCACGCCGGCGAGGATAAGATTTATTGTCGTTTCCATGTTATACCTCCTGAGATGGAGTTTTAAAAGCTATATAACTGTGCGAAATACGATGACAGCAGCAGCACGTCGCCCCTCGGGCGGAGCAGCGCGGCCTTGGCGGTTATGAGCGTTTCCATGCTGTCCTGAAGCTCGAGGGCCTGGGAATAGAGGCTCATGCCGCCGGCGGTCACGGCCAGAAGCTTGCGCTCGGCGGCGGACAGGGCGATTATCTCCCCCTCCGGCTCGGCGCTGCCGAGGACCTTTCCGTCCGCGTCCAGGGTCACAAGCGTTCCCTCGCCGGTGCGGTAGGGGCTTATCAGCAGCGCGGCAAAGCCGCTGCCGAAGTCGTAGGCCGTCAGGTACTGCCCGGCGAAGTCATAGCGCGAGACCTCCGCGCCGTCGGCTCCGGCGAAGAGGGCCATGTCCTCGCCGATGGCGCACACGCGGTCGCTGCCCATGAAGCGCAGGTCGAAAAGCAGCTTGCCGGGGCAGGTCAATCTCGCCTGCTCATCCACGCTGTCGAGGCGGAAGAATACGATGGCGCTGCCCTCGCCGGTCACGCACAGCACCGCCAGGCGGCGGTTGTCCGGGCTCACCTCGGCCTTTATGGGCCAGCCCGTCCCGGCGTACCAGCGGTAGAGCTCGCGGCAGTCGCTGCCGTAGACATGCACCAGGCCGCGGCTGCCGGATTCCTCGCTTATGACGGTGAAGTAACCCGAGGCGTTGACCGAGGCGGAGATGATGCTTTTGCCGGCGTCCAGGGTTTTCCCCTCGCCGTCGAAGCCCGCGGCGACGCAGGTGCTGCCGCCGAGGTCATAGAATAGCGAGAGCTGGCGCGAGGCGGATACCGCCGGGTTTTCCATGGAAGTGACCTGGCTGAAAACCTCGACCCCGCCCTCGTTAAGCAGCTGTATGCCCGAGCCGGAGGCCACGGCAAGGCCGTCACCGGCTAACGCAAAGGTCTGGCTCGAGCCGTTTTCGTAGGTGAAGGGCTCGCCCGCCGGGGCGGCGGGATCCCCGCGGAAAATGCTGCGAAGTCCCTCCTCGCTGAGGTAGTCGCGGTAAATGAAGGCCAGCAGGCCCGCCGCCGCCAGCGCGATAGTTGTGAGCATGGCGAGGGTGCTGCGCAGAATATGAAGTTTTTTGGGCTTTTCCGGCTCCTGCCCGTCAAGCTCGTCCTCTTCGCCGAACCCGTCGTACTGCTCGTCGTCCATCGCGTATCCTTTATCTTATCATAAAATTGTGAACAAATATATCAAACTATGCAACAAAGATTTTTCTCTCCGCCATCATAGACGCGTTTTCCATCAAATTTCCGTCATACCGACGGTTTTTTCCATCATTTCTCCCACTTTTCCCCCGTACCAGACGCGGTTGAGGTACAGGCCCTGGGCGGGCATCGTTGGGCCGGTAAGTCGGCGGTCGCCGCGCTCGAGAAGGGCGGGGATGTCCTCGGGGCACAGCTTGCCGCAGGACGCGTAGACCATGGTGCCGACCATCGCGCGGGCCATGTTGTAGAGAAAACCGTCGGCGCAGACGCTCACGGTTATCAGCTCGCCGTCGCGGCGCACGCGGCACCAGTGGACGGTGCGCACGGTGGTTTTCGTCTCCGTGCCCACGGAGCGCACGGCGGCGAAGTCGTGCGTCCCCTCGAAGGCCGCCGCGGCGCGGCTCATCAGCTCCGTGTCAAGAGGCGAGGGGTAAAAGCACGCACGCTTTTCCAGAAAGGGGTCGCGAAGGCGGCTGTTGAGGATTTTGTAAATATACTCCTTTTTCACGCAGGAGCCGATGGCGTTGAAGCCGTCCCCGGCCTCGCAGGCGTCCGTGACCGCGATGTCCATGGGCAGGCGGGAGTTCACCGCCAGCGGGATTTTGTCTGCGGGGATGCGCGCGTCGGTGCGGAAATTGGCGCAGTAGTTGAGGGCGTGGACGCCGGCGTCGGTGCGTCCGCAGCCGGTGACCTTCACCTCGTGGCCGCAGGTTTTGGTAAGCGCGCGCTCGAGCGTTCCGGCGACGGTGGTTTCGGTCTTTTGAACCTGCCAGCCGTGGTAGGCCGAGCCGTCGTAGCGCAGCTTCAGGGCAATGTTGCGCATTTTCCCATCACCTCAAAGGCCAAAATGCCTTAAAACGCACACCGCCGCGATCACTGCCGCGCACAGGGCCAACGCGGCGAAGTCGATGCCCGCAAAATGCAGCTGCTTCATTCTCGTGCGGCCCTCGCCGCCGTGGTAGCAGCGGCATTCCATGGCCGTTGCCAGCTCGTCGGCACGGCGGAAGGCCCCCACAAACAGAGGCACCAGCAGCGGCAGCAAGGCGCGGGCCCGGTCGGTGAGCTTGCCCGTGTCAAAGGCCGCGCCGCGCGCCTTTTGCGCGGACATTATCTTGTCCGTCTCGTCAATGAGCGTGGGGATAAAGCGCAGCGCTATGCTCATCATCATCGACAGCTCGTGCACGGGGAGCCTTATCTTTTTCAAGGGATTGAGCAAAAGCTCCAGCCCGTCGGTCAGGGACAGGGGCGAGGTGGTGTAGGTCAGCAGGAAGGTGCCGCACACCAGCAGCATTATGCGCAGGATCATGAAAACCGCGTTGTGGATGCCCTGACGCGTTATGCGGAAGATCCAGAAGGTCACAAGCGGCTCACCGGGGCCGTAGAGAAGGTTTATAAGCCCCGTGAACATCACGATGAACAGCAGCGGCTTCAGCCCGCTCAGGAGGGTTTTCGGCTTTATGCGCGCGGTGTATGCCGCCGCTGCCAGAACCAGGAAGATGAGCCCGTAGGAGACAAAATTTTTCGCCAGAAACAGCGCGACGATGTAGCCCGCGAGGAAGACGATTTTCGTGCGCGGGTCGAGCCGGTGGACGGGAGTGTCGCCGGGGAAGAACTGGCCCAGGGTGACATTTTTCAGCATTTGCCCACCTCCCCGCGCAGGGAGACAAGCAGCTTCCTGAGATAGTTTATGGTGTAGATGCTCTCTTCTATGTCAACTCCGCGCTTTTTCAGCGCCAGGGCAATCTCCGTGGCCTGGGGCACGGCAAGGCCCATGCCCTTGAGCTCGTCGGCGTGGGAGAACACCTCCGCCGGGGTGCCGTCGAGCGCGACATGGCCGCCGCTGAACACGATGAGGCGCGAGGCAATGCGCGCGATGTCGTCCATGCTGTGGGACACCAGCAGAACCGTGGCGCCCGTGGTCTGGTGGTAGCGGCAGAGGTTTTCCAGCAGGCTTTCCCGCCCGCCGGGGTCGAGGCCCGCCGTGGGCTCGTCCAGAATGAGCACCCCGGGCCGCATTGCCATGACGCCCGCGATGGCGACGCGGCGCTTCTGCCCGCCGGACAGCTCCAGGGGCGAGGACTCGAAAAGCTCCTCCGGCACTCCCGCGAAGTAGGCGGCGCGTCGGACGTACTCGTCAATTTTCTGCCCGTCCAGCCCCATGTTTTTAGGGCCGAAGGAGATGTCCTTGTAGACCGTCTCCTCGAAAAGCTGGTACTCGGGGTACTGGAACACCAGCCCCACCTTGAAGCGCACGTCCCGCGCGGACTCCTTCGACGAGGCGGGGTCGACACCGTCGATTATCACCCGGCCCGTGCTGGGGGAGAGCAGGCCGTTGAGGTGCTGGATGAAGGTGGATTTGCCGCTGCCCGTGTGGCCGATCAGCCCCACGAACTCGCCGGCTTCTATTTCAAGGTCGATGCCTTCCACGGCGACCTTCTCAAACGGGGTCCCCTTGCTGTAAACATGGCTCAGGGACTCAACTTTAATTATCGGCATCACTTTTTGTCCTTCTTTAGAAATTGCGCGATGGCGTCGGCGCACTCGTCCACGGTCAGCACGTCGGAGGGCAGGTCGAAGCCCTCCTGTATCAGCGCGTGGGCAAGCTCGGTGGTTTCCGGCGAACGCAGGCCCTCGGACTTCATCAGCTCCACCTGGGAGAAAACCTCCTTCGGGGTGCCGTCGGCGACTGTCGAGCCGTTCGACATGACGATGAGGCGGTCGGCGTTGATGCACTCCTCCATGTGGTGGGTGATAAGTACGACGGTCATGCCCGTGTCGTGGCGCAGGCGGCGGATGGCTTGCAGGACCTCGCGCCGGCCTATGGGGTCGAGCATGGCGGTCGGCTCGTCCATGACGATGCACTCCGGCTGCATGGCTATCACTCCGGCGATGGCGACGCGCTGCTTCTGCCCGCCCGAGAGCAGGTGCGGGGCGTGAAGGCGGAAATCGTACATGCCCACGCATTTGAGCGCCTCGTCAACCCGGCGGCGGATCTCCTCCGGTGGCACGCCGAGGTTTTCCGGGGCGAAGGCCACGTCGTCCTCGACCACGGAGGCGACGATCTGGTTGTCGGGGTTCTGGAACACCATGCCCACCGCGCCGCGGATATCGAGCAGGTGTTCTTCCTCGCGCGTGTCCATGCCGTTGACGAGCACGCGGCCCTGCGTGGGCAGGAGTATGGCGTTAAAGTGCTTTGCCAGCGTGGACTTGCCGCTGCCGTTGTGGCCCAGCACCGCGACGAAGCTGCCGCGGTCAATTTCAAGGCTGAGGTTTTTCAGCGCGGGCGCGCCGCCGTCCCCGTCGTAGGAAAAGCTCAGGTTTTCAACTTTTATTATAGGGTCCATATTTTCAAAATTCCAATTTACGTTTTTATTTTTCCCACCTGCACGAACAGCCGCAGGGGAGGGCCAGGCCGCTGTCCGTGACAGGCAGGCCCAGCTCCCGGCTTTCACTGTGCCCGCCGAAGCGTTTGGTGAACACGCTCTCGGCGATGTAGCCGATGGCGGAGGCGGACAGGCCGGTGGTGTAGGAGTTTATCACCGCGAAAAGGGGCTCGTCCGAGAGCACGCGGCCCGTCAGCTCGACGAAGTCCCAGAGGTTGTCCTCCAAGTGCCAGACCTCGCCCGAGGGCCCTCGGCCGTAGGACGGCGGGTCCATTATCACCGCGTCGTAGCGCCGCCCGCGGCGTATCTCGCGCTCGACGAACTTCACGCAGTCGTCAACTATCCAGCGTATGGGCGCCTCCCGCACGCCGGAGGCGGCGGCGTTTTCCTTCGCCCAGGCGACCATGCCCCTGGCGGCGTCGACGTGGCAGACCGAGGCCCCCGCCTTTGCCGCCGCGACCGTCGCCGCGCCGGTATAGGCGAAGAGGTTGAGAACGCTCACCGGCCTGCCGGCGGAGCGGATCTTTTCCATGATATAGTCCCAGTTGGCGGCCTGCTCGGGGAAAAGCCCCGTGTGCTTGAAGTTCATGGGCCGCACGTTGAAGCGAAGCTCGCCGTAGCTTATCTGCCAGGACTCGGGCACGCTGTTTTTGTCCCAGTGCCCGCCGCCGCTGCTGCTGCGGCTGTAGCGCGCCGAGGGCTTTTTCCACGCCGGGTTGGCGCGCGGCGTGTTCCATATGGCCTGGGGGTCGGGGCGCACCAGGATCTGATCGCCCCAGCGCTCAAGCTTTTCGCCGCGCGAGCAGTCGATGAGCTCAAAGTCCCGCCACCTGTCGGAAATCCACATAATTGTTCTCCTGCGTATTTAATCAGGGTATTATATCACGGGAAATTAAAAAGGTCAATCGTGGATGGCCTGTTTTGCGCCGTCGGTAACCATATGTACGTTCAAATGGTTGTAGCTCATGAGCACGCCGTACTTTTCAAAGCACTCGCGCACGCGCTCGTTGAGGGCAAAGTAGACGTCCCAGTAGTCGGCGTTGGCGCACCAGACGCGCACGGCGTAGGTTATGCTGCTGTCGCCGTAGCTGCTGATGGCGGTGAAGGGGGCCGGGTCGGGGAGGATGCGGTCATCCTGGCCTATGGCGTCCATTATGGCGCGGTGCACCGATTCCGTGGAGCTGTCGTAGGACGCGGAGAAGGTCATGTCCACGCGGCGCGTGGCCTCGCGGCTGAAATTTGTGACGCTGCTGGCGGTTATGTCGCCGTTGGGGACGCTTACGGTCTTGTTGTCGGGGGTGTCCATGACGGTGTAGAAAAGCCCCACGCTTTTCACCGTGCCCTGGTTCGAGCCGACGGAGACAAAGTCGCCCGCGCCGAAGGGGTGGGTTATCAGCAGCGTTATGCCGGAGAAGAGATTTGTCATGATGTTCTGCACGGACAGGGACAGGGCCAGGCCGGCTACGCTCAGAACCGCGACAAGCGAGGTGGTGGGGATGCCGAGGGAGTCAGCCGTTATGATTATCGCCAGCGCCCAGAGGAGCACGCGCGTGACGGTGCAGACAAAGCCCTTTATCGCGGGGTCGAGGCGGGTGCGCCCCATGGCGGTGATGAGCAGCTTCATGGCGATGCGGATGGCGGCGCAGCAGATGATGAGCACCATAACCGCGCTCAGCAGCGTAGACAGTGAGAGGCTTCCGATGGATATGTCCTTCATCGAGGCGAATATTTCTTTCATTGGGGTTCCTCCTGTTTGTATTTCCGCGTCGATTATATCAGCGAAAGAGGCCGCGGGGAAGTGTTTTCTGCTGAAAAATTTCCTTTGTTCAAAAAAGCTTCCGATTTTGTTCAAAAACTTTTCCTGTTTTGTTCATTTTCCGGTCACAAGTGGGGGATAATATAAAAAGCACAAAAGCAGGACGCGGAGGGATTTGACATGTATTATCCTGATGACAACGAAAAAATAAACGGCGGGGAATATTCCACCGGAGAAAATAACTCCGCCGCGGGCGAATTCGCCGCGGGAGGGACGGCCCACGAGCCGGTGAACGGGGAATACCACTTCAACGCGCAGCAGGCCGGGGAGCGGCGCGGCTGCTACGACGCGGGCTACGTCTCCAGCGACAGCGCATCCGCCGTGCCGCCGCACTACCGCTATTCCGAGCCTCAGCCGCCGAAGCCGCCGCAGGAGAAAAAGCCC
>JAMPGF010000047.1:0-7432 GCA_023664105.1 Butyricicoccus sp.
GTCCCGCCCGAGCGCATAAACGACGCCCTCGCGCTGACAGGCGAGCTCGAAGCGGTGATCCAAAACGAGCTGAGCACCGCCGATCCCGGCGTATTCCTCCGCGCCGAAGCGGGAGTCCCCGTCGGGCTCGAGGCCGTGACCGAGGCCGGCACCTCCGCGATAATCGACGCGCTCGTGCTGCTGCCCAACGGCATCCAGGCCATGAGCGCGGACATCCCCGGCCTTGTGCAGACCTCGCTGAACCTCGGTACTGTCCGCATGGATGGCGGGAGCGTCCGCGCGGCGTACTGTGTGCGCAGCAGCGTGGACAGCGAGAAGGCCGCGCTTATCAAGCGCCTTGAGCGGCTGACCGCGCGCCTTGGCGGCACGCTTGAGCTCAGCGGCGACTACCCTGCCTGGGAGTACCGCAGGGACTCGCCCCTGTGCGCGCTTATGCGCGAGGTCTACCGCGGGCAGTACGGCGCGGAGCCGAAGGTAATGGCGTTTCACGCGGGGCTTGAGTGCGGCATTTTTGCGAAAAAGCTCCCCGGCCTTGACTGCGTGTCGGCAGGGCCGACGATATTGGACATCCACACGCCGCGCGAGCGCATGGATATCGGATCTGTGCAGAGGCTGTGGGCTATGGTGCTGGAGGTTTTGAAAAGGCTGAAATAAACGGAAAAACAAAACAGCGCCCCGTCACCGGGACGCTGTTTCCGCGTCAATCAAGCGTAATCGTGATACTCACCGGCTCATCCGCGGCCCAGTAGCTGGAATAATGCGGCTTAAGCCAAATCTCGTCGTAGGGGTAGTCGTAAATAGGGAACTCCTCGTAGAAGTACCCGGGCACCTCCTCGAATTCCATGGTGCTGCCGCCGCTGCTCCAGGAGTTGATGTAGTACTCGTTCCCCTCGGCGTCGTAGTAGCTGCCGTAGAAAACCTGGTGCATCTTGAGGCTGCTCCCGTCACCGTCCCAGCCGCGCATCGCCGCTCTGACGGTCACGACCCAGCGCGTGCCCTGCCGCGCCGCGCCGACAAGCTCCGCGCCGTCGGGCATCGCGTCCGCCGCGCAGTTTGCCAGGTCGACATGGATCTTCTCCATATCCTTGCTCAGCCACTCCGCGGCGGTCACCACGACCTTGAGCTCTTTCGCGTCATAGAAGAAGGTGCTGTCGGCGCGGTAAGAGGTCATCATAGGATTGTCCAAAACCCCGGTTGCGGAGATACCGTTTCTCACGGTGTCAAAGACCTCCCCGTCGGCCTCAATACGGAACTCAAGCCCCCTGAGCCAGGCGGTGTTCTCCTCCACATCCTCGACGTTGAGCCGCAGATGGCTCGGGTAGACCTCCATATCGCGGATAATGATTTTCTGCCCGTCCAGCTCCATGACCTGGTTGATGTCGATGTGCTTCCCCTGCTGGGTAAACCACGGGTCAAATTCCAGCAGGAAATCAAAGCTCGCGACATATTCCGGCTCCTCACGCTCCCGCAGGCTCTCCCAGGAGTCAGCCGGCGCCGGGGCAACGGGCTCGCTCCTGTACCGGCTCCCCGCGTCGCGCGCCATCAGGAGCATCCGCACGGTGTCCGGCACGTCGCCGTGTACGAAATCCATGGTCACGCTTTGAAGCTGCCCGACAGGCACATCGAAATCGTTGCTGTAGTAAGAGCAGGACTCAAGACGCCCGCTCTCCGAGTTCCGAAACTCCGGGTCAACCGCCAAATATTCATAAACCTCCGAATCCAGCCGGAAGAACACCGTGACTTGCTTCTGGTCGACAATCAGGTACTCCGCCGTAGCCGTAACATCCCCGTCAACCTGCGCCAGCTCAATCGGCTGCACATACTCGTTGTCCACCGCGTCGCTCAAGCTCCGCGAAAACGTCACCGCCCGCGCCAGCTCCCTGAGCCCCGGCACGCCGCTGCAAGCCTCGGCGACAGGCGCGCAGAAGTTCACCAGCGCCACGAAGCAAACAAATACAGCCGCCAGCATCCCGGCGGGGCGCGTGACCATCCTCCGCCGCCTCAGCCGCGCCCTCGCGCGCCCGACGGTCCCTGCCGCGCCCTCGCAGGGGGCGCTTATCTCGTCCAAAAGGCGCGTATATTCATCGTTCCTGTCCATGTTTCAAACCTCCTTATCCTCCAATTCCAGCCTCAGCGCTTCCAGCGCGCGCCGCTGCCGCGTTGCCGCCGTACCGGGAGGGATTTCCAAAATCTCCGCCGTTTCCCTTAGCGTGTACCCCGAAAAATAGCGCAGAACCACCACATCCCGCAGCTCCCTCGGCAGCGCCCGAACCGCCTCCCTGAGCGGCAGCGCGTCAAAGCGTTCCGCCGCTGCCTCATCCAGCTCCTCAAGACTCACCTCGTTGCGGCGCCGCCGAAGCTGCGAGCGGCACTGGTTAATCACGATCCGCGTCATCCAGGTGTCAAAAAACTCCTCCTGCCGCAGCCGCCTGCAAGCGCGCAGCGCCTTGTAGACGGCCTCGTCGAGCGCGTCAAGCGCGTCGTGCTCGTTTCCCATGTACATCAGCGCGCAGCGGTACAGCCGCGCGCGAAGCCGCTCGGCCCTGACCGCGAACTCCTTCTCATTCAATCCCGCCTCGCCCCCTTTCAAATCGGCTTCACTTATTAGACGCCCCGCCGCGTCAAATTTATTTCCTCACACGAAAAAATTTTAACCCTCCCCGGATCCACGGGAGGGTTAATTTTTTATTATGTCCCCGAAATGCGAAAAATTCAAGTAAAAAGTTTTAAAAAGCCATTTACAATTTATATAAAAATATGCTATAATGATACAGCAATGTGTATAAGTGTATGATTTAGCCCGCATGGCGCGGGAAGGGAGAGGAGAGCCGCAGCCCGGAGGAACAACACTTTATAACACCTGCTTGCTTGAGGAAGAAGCTGCCGGAGCCGCCGGCAGCAGTGTTTTATTATTATGGGAGGGCAGGAAAGAATGTATCAAGCAGGGGAGCTTATCCTCTACGGCCGGACGGGCGTATGCCGGGTGGAGGAAATAACCAGCGTCAAGCAGCGCGGCGCGGACGCCGAGCAGCTTTACTATGTGCTAAAGCCGCTGTACCAGAGCTGCAACATCACGACCCCGGTCGGTAGCACGAAGGTGTTTTCACGCCCGATAATCTCGAAGGAGGAGGCCAAGCGCGTTATCGGCACGATACCGACGGTGAAGCCGAAGGCCTATCACAACCGCAATCTCAACCAGCTCCGCGAGCATTACCGCTCCTGTATGGAGACGTACGACTGTGTCGACCTCATCAAGCTGACGATGTCGCTGTACGTGAAGAAGCGGGAGGCTGAGGAGCAGAAGCGCAAGTTCGGCGCGGTGGACGAGCGCTTCATGAAGGAAGCGGAGGGGCTGCTGTTCGGCGAGCTTGCCGCCGCTCTGGACATCCCGCGCGACGATGTGCGCGGGTATATTGAGAAAGCCCTGAAATAATCAGCAAGGCATGACCGGACAACGCGCCCGGTCATGCCTTTTCGTTGTTCAAAAAAGCCTCCCCCCTCTGAGGGAGCCTTTGCATCTGCGTTTGTCAGGCGTCCACCGAATAAAAAAAGCTCATGCCGCCGAAATACTGCAGCGGATCGACGCAGGCGCAGTCCGCCCACACCTCAAAGTGCAGGTGTGCGCCGTCCGCGTTGCCGGTGGAGCCGACATAGCCTATCACGTCGCCCTGGCTGACGGCCTGCCCCTCAGTGACATCCAGCTTGCTCATGTGCTTGTACGCCGTACACGAGCCGTCCTCGTGGCCTATGGCGGCGTAGTTGCCGTAGCTGCTGTCGAACTCAGCCGCCGTCACGATGCCGCCGGCCGCGGCGGTCACCTCCGTGCCCTCCGGAGCGTCAATATCAACGCCGCTGTGATATTTATCCACCCGAAAAACCGGGTCGGTACTGTATCCAAATTTGGAGTTTATGCGGCTGCTCGACGCACATGGCCACACGTATGGGCCGTCGGCGGTGCCGGCGGCCCAGACCCCCGCGAGTGTAGAAGCCGCGTCCGCCCTCGCCAGCGCGGAGGCAGCGTCTGTACTCGCCTCCGGCGCAGAGCGCGCTTTTTTATCCGCGTTCGTGTCCGCGTCTGCGTTCCCGTCCGCATCCCCGCCAGCCAGGGCCGCGCCGTCTCCCTTTTCCTCGAAGAACAGGTTCAGATCCACCGGCCCGTCGATACCCTTGACCTTCCCCTCGGAGGAGTACTGCCAGATCTCGTGCTTATAATAAAAATCCGGACTGTCGCCCAGCGCGCCGATCCACAGCGCGTAGTCATTGAGCCTCGGCAGGTCATAGAGGAAGTACGCCAGATTCCTGTAAGCGTACACCACCGGGTCATGCCCGGCCTGTTTGACGCGCTCGCAGAAGGCCACCGCGCAGTCTGTCAGCGTCGCGCCGTCGACATCGTCGGTGCGCGCTTCATTGTTTCCGATGTGCTCCCAGTCGAAGGCGATGGGCATGGAAATCTCCAGCCCCGCCACGTCGATGAGGTCCAGCAGGAACTCCGCCTCCTCTACGGCCTCCTCCGGCGTCACGGCCTGGGAGAAGAAATACAGCCCGACATCCAGCCCCACCTGCCGCGCCCAGTCGAGGTTGCGCGCGAAATATTCGTCCGTGTACAGCCCGCCCTGGGAGTAACCCCGGTACCCGGCGCGGATCATGGCGAAGTCGATACCGTCTCCCGCGACGGCCTCCCAGTCTATCGCCCCCTGGTGCTCGGACACATCGATGCCCCGCCGCGCGTCAAACTCGCTGCCAGTGTAGCTGACGAGCCCGCCGCTTTCCGTGAAATCCGCCGCATCGAAGGAACTCACCGGCACGTCGTCGTAGAGCTCAACCCACATTTTCGTCCCGAAGCCGGACTCTACCTGCACCATACCCTCATAGGGGTCGACAGTCTGCACCGGCGTCTTCTCTCCGCCGCAGCCGCAAAGCAGCAAAAGCGCCGCCGCCAAAGCGAATATCTTAAAGCGCAAAGCCCACATCTCCCATCATATCTTTATCTTGTACCCATAATATAATATACTTGCATCAAATTTGCAAGCTCGCCGAAAAAACCGAAGTACAAAGTACGTCCGTTTTTTCCACATCGGCAGCCCCCTTCACAAGGGAATGGCTGACCGACAAGATCCGCGCGTCAAAGCTCCTCGTCCCCGCCTTCGCCCTCAAGCAGGGTTCTTGCGCCGTATTTCAGGCATCGCCTGAGCTTGACCCGCGCCGCGCCCAGCGTCCGGCTCACGGTGGAGGGATACACGCCGAGGATATCCGCCATCTCGCGCATCGAGTGCTGCTCCAAAAAGTACATGCGCACCATCTGCGCCTGCCTTGGCGTCAGCTCGCTTTCTATCGCCGAGCCCAGCAGGCGGTGCAGCCGGCTCTCCGAGCAGTCCAGCTGCCTCAAAAACCGCCTCAAGCTCTGAAATTCCTGTTCCTGCATTCTTTGCATTATCGCGCGCGCCCCTTTCGTAGTAGTTGACGAGATAGTGTCCCGTGGCCGCGGTCTGCCGGGCCATGTCCTCGAGAATGTTGATCCTGCGCCTGAGCGCGATGAGCTCCGCGTCGGACAGCCGCTCGTGCCTGAGCTCGCGCCTGAGCTCGACCAGCCGCGCCCTGCAAAGCTGTGCCGAGCGCACATATTCCATCCCAAGCTCCTTCAGCTCCATAGTTTACCTCCCGGATTATCTGGCGAAGTGTGATAAAGTGTGATAAAAAGTTAAAAAATACGAAAAATAAATGTTGACAAATCCCGTGGGTTTTGTTAATATAATTGCTGCTGGTATCGCGCGGGCGAAACATCCGCTGGTGTAGCTCAGTTGGTAGAGCAGCTGATTTGTAATCAGCAGGTCGGGGGTTCGAGTCCGTCCACCAGCTCCAGTTAAACAATGTGGGGGAATTCCCGAGTGGCCAAAGGGGGCAGACTGTAAATCTGTTGGCAATGCCTTCGGTGGTTCGAATCCACCTTCCCCCACCAATCCGGAACAGGTGAAAGCCTGTTCCGGATTTTTCATTTCGCCCGCCAAAACCGCAGCACCCATCCCCTCATACGGCCAGCCACGTTTCCAAGCCGAGAAATTATGTCATAACGTAATTCTAAACTTATTTTATACGCTAAAACACAATTTGTCAAGAGGAAATTATGTTTTAACATAAATTACGGTTGACTTTAGTAAGGAACTATGATATTATTTGGCCAAAGCAAGAAAGGACGAGGGGAGGAAAAAGCGATGATAGGGGGCACCCTCAAGCAGATTTTAGAGCAGCGCGGCATGACCGTCAGCGAGCTTTCGCGCGCGTCGGGCGTGTCGGCTCCGACGCTGTACAGCCTGATAAAGCGGGACAGCATGAAGGCGGATTTTGACGTGCTGCTGAAAATATGCGCGGCGTTGGAGCTGCCGGTGAGCGTGTTCACCGACGACCCTGACGCCCTGAGTCTTGCTGAGCGCGCCATCGTGGACAAATACCGCCGCCTGGACGAGCACGGCAGGCGCCTGGCCTCGCTGGTGCTGGACGCGGAGCTGGAGCGCCTGGACGCGCTCACAGACGAGCCGGAGCAGGAGCGCGGCAAGGTCATCCCGCTGTACTACACCCCCGCCGCCGCGGGCTACGCCTCGCCGGCCCTTGGCGAGGATTATGAGGATTACGAGGTTCCCGCCGCGTCAAAGGCGGACTTCGCCGCGCGCATCCAGGGCGACAGCATGGAGCCGTGGATTGCGGATGGCGGCGTAGTCCTGGTCAAGCGCGGCAGCGTGGAGATAGGGGACGTTGGCCTGTTTTTTGTCGACGGCGACATGAAGTGCAAGCAGTACTGCCGCGACAACTACGGCAACACGTATCTGTTCTCCCTCAACCGAGAACGCGCGGACGCGGATGTGACGATCTCCGCCAGCTCGGGGATAACGCTGTGCTGTTTTGGGCGCGTCCTCCTCGACCGCCGTCCTCCGCTTCCGATGGCATGACCCCCGCGGAGGAAGGGCCTCGCCAGAGTTCGCGGCGCGCACGCCGCGAAAAAATAAAATCATTTTTCCGAGGACATGTGCCTCGGAAAAATTCTTCCCGCTAAGCGTGCGTCGTCATTTCCGCCGCTGGCGGAAATGTAAGGCGCGAAGCGTGCGCCGTCAGCCATCGCGCTCCGCGCGGGGCATCTCACCAAAAAACAGCTCATCCTGTATCGAAGATACAGGATGAGCTGTTTTTTTTGGAGGCGCCACCCGGATTCGGACCGGGGAATCGCGGATTTGCAGTCCACTGCCTTACCACTTGGCTATGGCGCCGTGCCGCCGCGAGAGCGCGCGGCTAAAAAATGGAGCGGCTGACGAGGCTCGAACTCGCTACCTCCACCTTGGCAAGGTGGCGCTCTACCGGATGAGCTACAGCCGCATTTGTGGTGCCTCGGGTCGGAATTGAACCAACGACACGCGGATTTTCAGTCCGCTGCTCTACCAACTGA
>JAMPGF010000047.1:7532-14230 GCA_023664105.1 Butyricicoccus sp.
CGTACATGCGCTCGCCGCAGACCTGGGTGACCAGGCGGGCGTAAGCGGTCTCGGCGCAGCCTGCGCAGGAGCCGGAGAACTCAAGCAGCGGCTTCTTGAACTGGCTGTCCTTGACGGTCTTGTTCGAGCCGACGTCGGCCTTGGGAGCGACGTTGGCCTCCATGTAGTCGAAGACCTCCTGCTCGGGCAGCTGGGACTCCTGGGGCACCATCTTCAGGGCCTTGCTGCCCTTCTTGCCCGGGCAGACGCCCACGCAGACGGTACATCCCATGCAGTCCAGCGGGCTGACGGCCAGGGCGAACTTGTAGTCCGGCTTGCCGGTCATGGGCAGGGTCTTGGTCTGGGCGGGGGCATTGGCAGCCTCGTCCGCGCTCAGAGCATAAGGACGGATGGTTGCATGCGGGCAGACATACGCGCACTGGTTGCACTGGATGCAGTTCTCGGGATCCCAGACGGGCACGGAGACGGCCACGCCGCGCTTCTCGTATGCGGCAGCGCCCTGCTGGAAGGTGCCGTCCACGTACTTCTCAAACGCGGAGACGGGCAGGGAATCGCCGTCCATCTTGTCGATGGGCTCGAGCAGGTTCTCCACCATCTCAACGGTGGCGGCGCGTCCGGTGCGGGTGCTGGCCTTGGGCGCATCCTGCGCGTCCTTCCAGGACGCGGGCACGTCGAACTTCTTGAACGCGGTGGCGCCCGCGTCGATGGCCTTGTGGTTCATGTCCACGATGTCCTGGCCCTTCTTCAGGTAGGAGTGGGTGGCGGCGTCCTTCATGTAGCCGATGGCCTCCTCCTCGGGCATGACCTTGGCCAGCTTGAAGAAGGCGGACTGGAGGATGGTGTTGGTGCGCTTGCCCATGCCGATCTCGATGGCCAGGTCGATGGCGTTGATGGTGTAGACCTGGATGTTGTGCTCGGCGATGTAGCGCTTGGCTACCGCGGGCATGTGCCTGTCAACTTCCTCGTCGCTCCACTGGCAGTTGATGAGGAAGGTGCCGCCGTCCTTCACGTCGCGTACCATCGGGAAGGCCTTTATGATATAGGACGGGACGTGGCAGGCCACGAAGTCGGCCTTGTTTATGTAGTACGGGCTCTTGATGGGCTTGTCGCCGAAGCGCAGATGGCTGACGGTGACGCCGCCGGTCTTCTTGGAGTCGTACTGGAAGTAGGCCTGGACGTACTTGTCGGTGTGGTCGCCGATGATCTTGATGGAGTTCTTGTTGGCGCCCACGGTGCCGTCGCCGCCCAGACCCCAGAACTTGACCTCGATGGTGCCCTCGGCCGCGGTGTTGGGGGAGGGCTTCTCCTCCAGGGACATGTTGGTCACGTCGTCCACGATGCCGATGGTGAACTGGCGCTTGGGCTGGGCCTTGGTCAGCTCCTCATAGACAGCGAACACGCTGGAGGGCGGGGTGTCCTTGGAGCCCAGGCCGTAGCGGCCGCCGATGACGGAGACGTCGGTCTTGCCGGCGTTGGCCAGGGCGGTGACCACGTCCAGGTACAGAGGCTCGCCCTGGGCGCCGGGCTCCTTGGTGCGGTCGAGCACGGCGATCTTCTTCGCGGTCCCGGGGATGGCAGCAAGCAGCTTGTCGGCGCGGAACGGGCGGTACAGGCGGACCTTCACCAGGCCGACCTTCTCGCCGTGGGCGTTCATATAGTCGATGACTTCCTCGGCCACGTCGCAGATGGAGCCCATCGCGATGATGACGCGGTCAGCGTCGGGCGCGCCGTAGTAGTTGAACAGCTGATAATCGGTGCCCAGCTTCTCATTGATCTTGGCCATGTACTTCTCCACCGTCTCGGGGATGGCGTCGTAGTACTTGTTGCAGGCCTCGCGGTGCTGGAAGAAGATGTCGCCGTTCTCGTGGGAGCCGCGCATGACGGGATGCTCGGGGTTGAGGGCGCGGGCGCGGAAGGCGGCCACGGCGTCCATGTCGCACATCTCCTTCAGGTCGTCATAGTCCCAGATGGCGATCTTCTGAAGCTCATGGGAGGTGCGGAAGCCGTCGAAGAAGTTGATGAAAGGCACGCGGCCCTCGATCGCAGCCAGATGGGCCACGGGGCCCAGGTCCATGACCTCCTGCACGTTGCTCTCCGCCAGCATGGCAAAGCCGGTCTGGCGGCAGGCCATGACGTCGGAGTGGTCGCCGAAGATGTTCAGCGCGTGACTGGCCACGGTACGGGCGGAGACGTGGAACACGCCCGGAAGCAGCTCGCCGGCGATCTTGTACATGTTCGGGATCATCAGCAGCAGGCCCTGCGACGCGGTGTAAGTCGTCGTCAGCGCGCCCGCGTTCAGGGAGCCGTGCACCGCGCCGGCGGCGCCGGCCTCGGATTCCATCTCCACGACCTTGACGGTGGTGCCGAAGATATTCTTCCGGCCTGCCGCCGCCCACTGGTCCACGTTGTCCGCCATGGGGCTCGACGGAGTGATCGGGTAGATGCCCGCCACCTCGGTGAATGCGTAAGACACATGCGCCGCGGCGGTGTTTCCGTCCATTGTTTTCATTTTTCTTGCTACCATAGTCATATCTCCTTTGACTTAATTTGTATCAAAGTCGCCTTGGTCGTTTTGCCCCTTCCGGGCCATACACATGAATTGTACCACACTTTTGCCCGTTTGTGGTTTAAAATCTTTTGGAATTTTCACAGGGATATATAGTTAAAATGACAATTCGGTTGTGCAAATCGCTTATAGAATGAAATAATACTTGTGCTTTCCGCCAAGGTGCGTTATAATTATTATATATAACCGCATTGAGGAGGGGCGAACATGGTCAGGATTGAAAACAGCAAGGGCATCATCTCCATTTCCGAGGAGGTTTTCACCAACATCGCCGGCGACGCCGCCGCGAGCTGCTTCGGCGTCAAGGGCATGGCCGGCAAGAGTAAGGACAGCGGCTTATACCGCCTGCTCAGCCGCGAGTCCATGTCCAAGGGAGTGTTCGTCACCTTTAACGACGACGAGACGGCCAGCATCGCGCTGCACATTGCCGTCGACCACGGCGTGAACGTGGCGGCGCTCGGCGCGAGCATTATGAACGAGGTCAGCTACAAGGTCAACCAGGCCACCGGCGTGCCGGTGAAGAAGGTCGACGTGTTTGTTGACTCGATGATTCTGGACTGATACTTTTTCTTGAAGGAAAAAGTATCCAGAAAGAACTTTAATTTCGCTCTCAACCCGTTGCGATTCCAAAGCTTGGCGCACGGCAACGTTATTGCGCTTTAATTGGGAGGCAACACTGGTACACGGCACAGACAACATAAAAATTATGTCCGTGCCGCCCGCCGTGCGGGCGCTGGACTTGCGGAGGTAAGCTGACCTTGAAAGAATATATAAGCGGTAAACAGTTTTGCGAAATGCTCATGTGCGCGTCCGACGCGCTGGAGGCAAACAAGCAGATAGTCAACGAGCTGAACGTATTCCCCGTGCCTGACGGGGACACGGGCACGAACATGTCCCTGACCCTCGGGAGCGCGGCTGCCGAATTCCGGAAGAAAAAATACGAAAAGATTGGCGACGCCGCCGACAAGGCCGCCTCGGCGCTGCTGCGCGGCGCGCGCGGAAACTCCGGCGTCATTCTCTCGCTGCTGTTCCGCGGCATATCCAAGGCCCTCAAGGGCCAGGAGTGCGCCTACGCCGAGCAGTTCGCCGCCGCCATGTGCGACGGCGTCGACGTGGCCTACAAGGCCGTCATGAAGCCCGCCGAGGGCACGATACTGACCGTGTCGCGGGCCGCCACGAAGGCGGCGCTGGAGATGGCGAAGGAGCAGTCGGACGTGGAGCTGACGCTCGAGGCCGCCATCGCCTCGGCAAAGCAGGCGCTGGCGCTGACCGTGGAGCAGAATCCGGTGCTCAAGCGCGCGGGCGTTATCGACGCCGGCGGCAAGGGCTATGTCATTATTCTTGAGGCCATGCTGGGCTACCTGCGCGGCACGGTCACGGTCAACGACACCGCCCCGGTGGTTAGCGAGGTTCGCGAGCGCGCAGACTTTGCCGTGTTCGATACGGCGGAGATCGAGTTTGCATATGACACGGTGTTCATCGTCAGCAGGACGGATAACGATAAGCCGCTCGACCTGCTGCGCGCGTATCTGGACAGCATCGGCGACAGCCTGGTTATCTCCGAGGGCGACGATATGTTCAAGGTGCATGTGCACACCAACATCCCCGGAGCGGCGCTGACCGAGGCGGCGAAGTACGGCACGCTGGAGACCGCGAAGATCGAGAACATGCGCACCCAGCACGACGAGCTGATCGAGGGCGACGATGACGATGACCGCGACTACCGCGCTGCGACCGCCCCCGAGGCCACCGAACCGGAGATCGCCGAGCCGGAGAAGCGCTACGGCTTCGTCGCCGTGTGCGCCGGCAAGGGGATGGCGGAGCTGTTCCGCGAGCTGGGAGTGGACGGGATTGTCACCGGCGGGCAGACCATGAACCCCTCGACCGAGGATATTCTGCGCGAGATCAACCGCACACCGGCGTCGACGGTGTTTGTTTTCCCGAACAACAAGAACATAATCATGGCGGCCGAGCAGTGCGTGCCGCTGACGGAGAAGAAGGTCATTGTGGTGCCGACCAGGACGGTGCCCCAGGGCATCTCCGCCATGCTGAACATGGACACCTACGCCGACGAGGATGTGGTCGTCGAGACCTTCCGCAAGGTCATCTCCAACGTACACACCGCGCAGATAACCTATGCCGCGCGCGACTCGGAGTTTGACGGGCACAGCATCCGCGCCGGGGAGTTCCTCGGGCTGCTCGACGGCGCGCTCGTGGGCAGCTACACGGGGTCCGACGAGATGTTCGCCGCGCTGTGCGGCGAGCTGGAGAAGTTTGAGCCGGAGTTTATCTCCCTGTACTACGGCGCCGACGTCAGCGAGCCCGAGGCCGAGAACGCCGCCGCGATCCTCGCCAGGAGCTTCCCCGGAGCCGAGATAAGCACCATCAACGGCGGACAGCCGGTGTATTACTACATGATTTCGGCGGAGTGATACTTTTTCCTGAAAGAAAAAGTATCCAAAAAGAGCTTTAATTTCGCTCTCAACTCATTGCAAACCCCAGATTTGGCGCGCGGTATCGTTATTGCGCTTTTAGTTGGGAAACGGTAAAAACAGGCCCTGATTGGAACGGATACCGTTCCAATCAGGGCCTTTAATTTTCTGGTTTTTATACTAATTTCAAATTATTCTTTAATTTGAAATTTCGCGTGCTGCGCACGTTCGCGCCGCCATGGCCGTGCCGCCCGGCAAGCTCGCAGCCCTCAGTCTGGCACAGGGAATATGAAGCCGCATATGTTCCCCTGTTGTGCCCGTGGCAGGCCAGCGCGGTGGATGCCAGTATCCCGAAGGCAAGAACAAGCACCGCCAGAAAGCCGGCTAATTTCCTGATGTGCATGTAATATCAACCTTACAAAAGCTTCTGTACGGAGTATATGCCGCACAGCTGCAAAATGCAGGAGCGTTCGGTCGAAAAGGCCGGCGTTTTTTATTCCTCATCCACGACCGGGGCTTCGGGGGCGTTTTTGCGCACGCTCTCGATGCCGTTGAGGCAGGAGGCCTTGGCCTTGTAGCCCTCGGACGCGGCGACGGTCTCGCCGTTGCGGGCCTTCAGGCGGAAACGGTACTCGCCGGCCTTGTCCACATAGACCTCAAACTTCGGATGCTTGACGGTCTCATATCCCTCCACGGTTTGGTCCTCCAGCCCGGCCAGGGCGGAGTTTTTGCGCACGCTCTCCACGCCCTTGAGACAGGCGGCGCGGGTGGTGTAGACCTCGGAGGTGGCGATTATCTCGCCGTTCCCGGCCTTCAGATTGAATTTGATGCCGCTTTTAACGGTTTTAACTGCGAATTTTCCCATGACGAATGCCTCCTGATTTTTTGTATATTTTGTGGATTTATTTGCATTTTCGCCACTATTATACAGGCAATGCGGAGCAATTTCAATAGCTGTAACGTGCGGCGGGAAATTTTTTCTTCTCCGCCCTCTTTCCCTGGTGGTGGATTGTGCCGATATTTACCATAAGGAAAGCGCGGAAAAGGAGATGAGGGATATGGGCATAAGCGCGGTAAACGCCCAGGCGGCGTACCCGTCCGCCGAGCGGGAGCAGGCGGCGCGGCAGAACGCGATCAGCGCGAAGGATACCGAGGGCGAGAGTATTGTCGAGATGATGAAGCAGGCCCGGGAGAAGGCTGAGCAGCGGCGCGACAGCTTCAAGCTCAAGGTCAATCCCTCGCGCTACGGCGACGCGGCGATGACTGCCTACTCGAAGCTGTCCGGCGCGCGCACCCCGGCACAGGCCGGAGCCGCGGCGGGCTACGCCCAGCGGCAGATAGCGCGGTTTCAGGCCGCGCTTCGCAGTGACAGCGAGAATTCCGAGCGGATAAAGGCCGCGATACGCCAGCTTCAGAAGGCTGCGGGACGCGCCGGCAAGAAAAAGCGCGAGCTTCAGCAGGAGAGCGCGCTGCACGCCCGCCAGAAGCGCGCTGCCGTGGAAAACCGGCGCCGCAAGGCCTCCCGCCTGGGCCACGAGCTGGGACGTCGCCGTGCCGCGCGCGCCATACGCGAGTCGGGGTATTTTCGCGAAACGGAGATAGAAAACCGACTGCAAAGCCAGCTCGCGCAGACGCGCATGGAGCTCCGGGAGCAGGCGCAGCAGCTGGGCGAACAGCTCACGGCCTCGGCTGAGGCCGCC
>JAMPGF010000048.1 GCA_023664105.1 Butyricicoccus sp.
AAAAACTACAAAATTTCTTCGGCGTTTTCTTACAATTTCAAATCGGCGTTGACAGATATAATTCTCCTGAAATTTTTTTATACATTCTGGGGAGAAAAGATTATGACTGTTGCGGAAATCATGCAGAAAATGATTGCCTTTTCTGACGGCAATCTCCACGATATTGACCATTTCATCAAGGTATGGGCGTATGCAAAAACGATAGGCGAGCTGGAAGGGCTGGCAAAAGAAGATCAGTTTGTCCTTGAGGTCGCAGCCATTTTGCATGACATAGCCTGCCCGCTGTGCAGGGAGAAGTATGGGAATACGAACGGGAAATACCAGGAACAGGAGGGAATGGCGCTTGCTGCGGATTTCCTGAAGTGTACGGGGCTGACAGAAAAGCAGACGGACCGTATTGTTTATCTGGTGGGACACCATCACACGCTTTCCGGTGTTGACGGTATGGATTACCATGTCCTTCTGGAAGCGGACTTTATAGTGAATGCCGGGGAGAGCGGCTATTCCCGCGAGAGCATTGAGAGCTTCATTGCAAATACCGCTAAAACCGCAGCGGGGATATCCCTGCTGAAATCCATCTACGGGGTATAAAAATGTGCGCCGCAGACGCTTATCTGCGGCACACATTTTCCTCTGCCTTATGTCCAGTTGAGGGCGTGGTTATTCGTTTTGGACTGTACTCTCGTCCTCGCTGTCGGCCAGCGCCTGCTGAATACAGGCAAGGAAGAAGGCTTTCTGCTTTATGCCCTGCAGTTCGAGGTATGCCTTGAATCTCTCGAACAGCTCCTCGGGCACCTGGAAGGCCACGGTCCTGACGTTTTCTTTTTCATTCATAGTTGCTTTTTCCTCCGATTCGTAGAATTTGGTGATGAGCCAGGTCATGTACTGGCTCAGGCTCTGTCCCGCTGCTTCCTGCCGCTCACGGACGGTGCTGTGCAGAGAAGCGGGGATTTGTGCGCACAGATTTTTTGTGTCTGCCATGTTATGCTGCTCTCCTTTATCTGTTGGTAGGGCAAGTATATACGAAGCAATGGATAATAGCTATTCACAGATACCAACAAAGATATTTTTGAAAACGAAGCAAATGTAATAATGATTATTTGCATATCCCGTACTTGAAAAATCCCCACGATGTAATATAATGAGGTCAAGACTTCAACGCAAGAGGGTGGATATACGATGAACCGCTGCAGGTGGGTGGACTTAAATTCCGGACTATACATAGCCTACCACGATAACGAGTGGGGCAGGCCGGAGCATGACGACAGGAAGCTGTTTGAAATGCTCGTTTTAGAGGGCTTTCAGGCTGGCCTGTCCTGGCTCACCATACTGAAAAAGCGTGAGGCATTCCGCAAAGCCTTCGACGGTTTTGATCCCGCCGTTGTCGCGGGTTATGATGATGCAAAAACAGAAGCCCTCATGTCTGACGCCGGTATTGTCCGCAACCGCCGAAAGATACAGGTGGCTATACAAAACGCGAAGGTGTTTCTGGCGATACAGAATGAACACGGCTCCTTTGACAGTTACCTCTGGGGCTTTAACGACGGGCAGGTCATTGTGAACACTGACGGGCAGGTGCGCGCCACCTCGGAGCTGTCGGACCGCATCTCGAAGGATCTCAAAAGGCGCGGCATGAGCTTCGTCGGCTCCACGATCATATACGCTTTTCTGCAGGCTGTGGGCGTGGTCAACGACCATGACCTGACGTGTGACTTGCACCCGCATAACTGTTAGCCGGGTCACATGCTCTGCCACATTTGCGGAATTTCCTGCTCCGGTATATCTGCGACCAGCTCTTTTCCGTCTAACCTATCAAGAAACCTCGTCCAGCGGTCCTCGTTGGAGATATAGTGCTTTTTATCCGCATAATAAACTGCCGTGGACACATCTTTCATGGCGTAGGTTTTCCAGCCGTCCATGATGTTCAGCGCGGCTATAGTCTGCCCGTCAAAGTCCAGCTCAAATGCTCCCGTGACCTGGCCGGTGTTCTCCATGCGGAGGTCTGCCATCTGCTGGAAATGTTCGGCGGTGATTTCCTGCGCGTTATAGATCGTCTGGGAAAAGGACGGTGCTTCACACTCACCTCTGAGATATGCCCGCAGCATTCTGGCGGTATCTAAAAATTCCAGTCCCCGGTCTGTCTGGATATAGGACTCCTCGCCATGCTCTTTCACATGGAAAACAGCAAGCTGCCTGGATTTCTCCTGCCGCTGCTTTTCCATCTGCTCCTCATCATAGATTTCCGAGCTGATACGCTCATACTCCTGCTCGGGAAGCTGACTGATCAGCCCGTCCAGGTATTCTTTCAGCTTATCCTCGACTGTCCCGTCTTGCAGGTGCCTTGAGAGCGCGTCATACCAG
Organism: Butyricicoccus sp.; assembly: GCA_023664105.1. Taxonomy (GTDB): domain Bacteria; phylum Bacillota; class Clostridia; order Oscillospirales; family Oscillospiraceae; genus JAMPGF01. The sequence goes on from JAMPGF010000048.1 coordinate 2,362, forward strand.
CGCTCGTCGACCCACAGGACTATCTCACGGTCCCTCATTTTTGTTCACCTCAATGTCATTTGTTTTCTTCATTTTTACCTCCAAATTTGTAATATTTATGCTGTATTTTTCAGTGCCGCAGCTATGCCGCGCATGATGTACTCCACACATGGTATGGCGACCGAATTTCCTAACGCCTTGTAGCGCGCAGAATCCGACGCTCCCGGCAGGTCTGTCCAACCGTCAGGAAAGCCCTGGAGTCTTTCACATTCCAGCGGCGTAAGGCGGCGAATAAGCAGCGCGCCAACGTCATCGCAAAGTTCTTGACGTTCATCTCCACCTTTTCCCAGAACCAGCTTATCCTGCGAGACATACTGGGCATTCGGCCCTTTTCTGTCACAACTGGTCAGTGCGCCTACAGTTTCCTGATACACCAAATCCGTGGAGTCCTTATACTGCCGCGCGTTCTCGGTGGAGGCCACGTCACCAGCATGGAACACATCCACCCTCTGCCGGCTGAATACGGCGTGGTGGTCGGTGGCGGTAAGCGTGTATGCGAGATCCTCCTGATAGCCGAGGCCGTTGCCGCCGTTCTGCGGCTGGCGGTCGATGGTGTTGCCGGCAATGCAGATGGCCTCCGCTCTTTCCTGCGCGACCAAAGGGACATTGTTGCCGCCGGTCCCATATCTTGCGGACATGGTAGGCGCTACCTTATGCGGTCCGGTGTATCTTGCGTCAACTCCGTGATTCTCGAACACCAGCGGCTGGTGGTCGTGCTCCTGTGACCGCAGCGTTGACGCCTGGTCAACGGTGAGGCCCATGCGCTTGCCGCCCTGATCATTCAGGCAGAGGATAGACGGCACCATATTCGTCCCGCTCTCTGCCGACTTCAGGGTAGGAGAGAGCTCCTCAGTATAGCCGACGCCGCCTGCGGAGGGACCTGCCCCCGCGCAGAAGCCAGCGGCCATTATACACGGATATCCCTGCCCCGCCTGCACGCCGCCGCCGCTCAGGGAGGTGTGCAGCTCCGGCATTAAAAAGCAGTCGCCGTTGCCCTTTCTGACAACGCCCGAAGTGAACAGCAGCCCCGCAGGGTTGCGTCCGCCTCCTCCGTCAGCGCCGGCAAGGGTAGGGGCTTTTCCCTCGGGCGTAAATATACGGGCCTGCTGTGTGTCCCACGGCGTGAGGCAAAAAGTCTGCTGCTTCATTCCAGCCTGTGCGGTGAGCGCGCCAGCCACGTCGTACAGATCCCTGACCTCATTCCTCTGGTTTGCTGCAAAGGCTATTGTATGCCCTGTATAATGCACAGGCGGTATAAGCCCCGCCTGTGCTATAAGCGCCGCTTCAAGCTGCTCCGGCAGCTCCTTCCCGCGCTCATTCGCCCTGCGCAGGATACCCAGACAGGCCCTCCGGCTCAAATAGTATTTGCGGTGCGGTGAGCCCTCCAAAATCCGCGACAAGGAAGATACGCGCCCTTCTCTGGGCGACACCCCAGTATTGAGCATCAAGGACCCGCCAAGCCAGGGAGAAAGTATCTCCCAGTATGATTCGCCCAGCAGGTTGCCATGGCCAGGGGTGAGGTCGAGGGACAGAAACGGCGCCGCTTTTAATTCGGACGATTTCCTCGAGCACGACGCGGAAGTCCTCGCCTTTGGGCCTGCCCGAGCTGAACGCGCCTGGGACATTTTCCCAGCATAAGTATCTTGGCCGAACAGAGACACCTGCCCGGCCTGACTGCGTGTCCGCATTTCTCATCTCCCTCACAATGCGTATTTGCTCCATAAAAAGGCCGGAGCGCGACCCGGCTAACCCGGCATGCGCCCCGGCCACAGACAGATCCTGGCACGGGCTGCCGCCGCAGATGATGTCCACAGGCGGCAGCTTTGCCCCGTCCAGCTTTGTGATGTCCCCGACGTGGAGCATATCGGGGAAGCGGTGCTTTGTTACCTCAATGGGAAAGGCTTCGATTTCGCTTGCCCACAGCGGCGTTATGCCATTGCGGACAGCAGCCAATGGGAATCCGCCTATCCCGTCGAAGAGACTCCCAAGCGTGAGCGTTACCCCATGGACATTTCCACCCCCTTCGTCGGAGAAAAGCCCACAGTCAGGATATCCTGTGAGCTGACCTTGAGCACGGGGATGCCAAGCTCCTGCGCGAGTATGCACTCCGCCTCCATGCCGGGGCTGATGTTCTCCCCGCAAAGCCACAGCTCATCGCACAGCTCCAGCATACGGTTTCCCATGTCAAGCCCGAGCCGGCGCTCCGACGGGTCGTTGTCATCGAGTAGCTGCGGGTAAATGAGGTGCGGCGCGAAGGGCGTATTGCCGCAGGCAATGGCATAGCGGCATGCCTGTCGTGCAAAGACGATGTTCCGCCCCGTGTCACCGGACAGGGGCGACGCGATGTATACGAGCTTGTTCATTACATTTTCCTCCCTCTGCGTTATTTCGCCACCGCCTGCACAACAGAGCGGGTAGTGTTGACCGCCGCCTGCGCCGTGTAAACCGCGCTCATTATGTTGGCACGGGTTGTGGTGTCCAGGCCGAAGGCTCCCGCTATCCTCGGCACCTCTCCGGCTGAGAGCATAAGCCCCAGCCCCAGCAGGGCGTGGTCCTTGAATACCATCAGCCCCGCGATCAGGATGGTCGATTGCAGAAATGCCGTCAGGCACAGGCCGATCACCTGCTTTATCCACTGGACGAAGCCGTCAATGTAGCCGCGCGGTACGCTGAACATGTAAAGACTTCCCACGGCGATCTGGATGAGCAGTATCCCTCCGCGCTTGAGATTGGAGAAGAAAACCTTTACCACGGCGTAAGCCATGAGTATGACGCAGAACAGTATCATAATTGGGCTGGTGATCGCGGCGAAGCCGAGGGAGTGGCTGGCGGCGAAGTCCGCCAGCGTTTCCTCGCATTGTAAGTCCTCGACTATCTGCTGCCCCACGCTCCCGATGCCGCTGCCGAAGCCGGTCAGCCCCACCGAAAAGGTTCCCTGCAGGGATACCGACAGGGCGTAGAGCCTGACGGGTACTACGGAGAACAGGCTCACGGCCATAAAGCCCTTGATGGCGTTGAGCGCCGTCTGCTGGACGCTGCCGCGCCCCGAGGCGTATTCGAGGCCGCACTCGAAGCCGGACACCACGAGGCTGACGCCGAACAGCGCCCAGGCAAGCTGGGAGAAGAACAGGGCTACTGCCTGCACCCAGTCCAGGTCGAACAGCTCCACGCCCATGTTCCCCATCTCCGCGAAGAAGCTGCCCAGCAGCCCTACGACCTGACCGTAGAACCAGTCTATAAGGTTGTCCATGATCGTGGACGCTACAAAGTCCCAGATAAATATGCTGCTTCACCTCGCTTTCGGAGCTGCGGCGGCTCATAACCCGACAATCCCCCAGATATACAGCGGCGCTGTGAGCGTAAAGATCAGGCAGGCGAAGAGGATCACCGGGCCCGTCCACTCAAACTGCCCGTGCTTGCGGTAGTCAAAATACGAGCTGCCCAGCTTAACGAAGAACGCGATAGCCAGCACCATGTCCAGCGCGGGGAACACCACGTTGTCCACCACGGTCTTTATCTGCTTAGATGCGTCCTTCCAGGTGCTCTCCACAGCGCTTGCCACGTCACCTGCCGCAAACGCGGGGACGCAGCAAAAGACGGCCAATGCTGCTATGAGCGCGAGGGTACGGATAATTTTCATGTGCTTCCTGTGCTTCATTTTTGCTCCTCCTGAATTAAATAGATTTTAGAAAAAAAGGGGCCGCCCATTACGGACAGCCCCAGACCGTTAGAGAGGTTGTTTTATCGGCTCCTTTGGTGCCGGTGGGGAACCCCTTGGTAGGGTTCCCCACACCATTCCTGACCTTTTTGTGGCAATAGGGTGTTTCGCGCCTTGAGAGGCGCGACCGAGGGCTTTGCCCTCTGGACACCCACGGCCTTTGAAAAGGCCGGCGAAACTTTTAATCCTGCATCAATATCCCGTGCGCGGGAGTGTGGAGCTTGTGGTCTTTGCGGGCTTGTACACGGTGGTGACCCAGCGGCTGACCGCCATGATCCACTGCCCGTTGTATACCCCGCCCACATCAGCGGTATTCACAAACTGCGCGCCGCCGACCAGATTGGGCAGCACCGTGCAGTAGACCTGCGGTGCCTGCACCTGGCGGAAGTTGGGCGGCACCACGCCGAAGGACACCATAAACTCCGTCACATACTCATTGGACGCAAGGCCGAGAGCGACAGGAGATGCGTTGAGAGCGTAGTTCTGCTGCGTGCTCAGGTTGTCCGCCAGCGTGCGGTAGCTGCCGCCGCTGAGGTTGGTCTTGTAGACTATCTTGTAATTGCCCTGCACGTTGTAGGTGCCTGTGACGATCTTGTCCAGCCTGACAGCATTCACAGGCAGGGTGTCCCTCCAGTAGAACGAGGTCAGCGCTGTGGTGGAGTTGTTGCCTATGCCGGAGAAGTCATAGCGGATAAGCTGGCCGGGCATGACCTCGGTATAGCCTGTCTTGGTTATGCTGACGTTTGTGGACAGGCTCTTGTCGGTCATAGCGGCTTTTACGATCTGCCCGGCATACTCTATCTCTACCTCAATGGGCGTGGTGTCAAGGCCGTAAAACTCCGCCGCCTGACTCTCAACTATCTTGTAGCGTCCAAGCGGCAGGGGGCTTGAAACTGCGATGCCGTTGCGGTCCGTCTTGACCGTGTCCACGAGCCTGCCTGTGCGGTAGTGGTAGATTTCAAACACGGTGCCGGGGATAGGCGTTCCCGCAGGCCAGCCGTTCATGCTGTTGTAGTCCGCGCTGGTCTTGGTTATCTGAATCTGTCCGGTAATGGGCGTGTTCTTCCAGGTTATCTCGGTGGTCTTGCCGGAGGTGACGTTTACGCTCTTGAGCTGGTCGTCCACGATGTAACCCTCGTTCTCCAGCTCCCGCAGGTAGTAGCGCCCCGATTCGTACAGGTCGTCAATGCAGACGTAGCCGCGGTCGTCCGAGGTGTACTGCCCAATGGGGATTTTATTGCTGTCGTAGAGGAGGAAGACCGCGCCGCAGATGCCCTCGCGGGTGTTGGCGTCTATCTTGTGAATGAGTATGCCGGAAAACGCCTTGTTCGTGATGGTCAGCGTGGTGGTCTTGCCGTTCTCAACTGTGAAGTAATGGGGTGTGACGTTCAGCCTGAAGCCCTCGGCGGCTTTGAGCTCAACGGCATAGTAATCGCCCGCGTCAAGCTCCGTATATACCCTGCCGTTCTCGTCCGTGGTAACGGTGTCCACCAGCCCGCCGTCCATTTTCCTGATCTCAAAGACGGTGTCCGGTATGCGCTGGGACTTGTCATCCTCGTTTACCTTTATGATCTCAACCCCGCCAATGGGATCGTTCTCGAAGGTCAGGTTATTCCCGCCGCCAGTGCCGGCGTTGGTGTTGCCGCCAGCGTTTGTTCCTCCAGAACTGCCAGTGTTTCCTACACCACTGCTGACCGCGTTGCTGCCATTCTTCACTATAATCGTCTGCGGCATGCTGTCAAGCACATAGCCGTCCGGCACCTTTGTCTCAGTCACAACAACGGTGCTGCCGGGAACAAGGCCGGTGACAGTCGCCGTGCCGTCCTTGCCAGTGGTGTAACTGCCCAGCACATTCCCGTTGCCATCCTTCACCGCGAACACAGTGCCCGGCACAGGCTTGCCCGTTTTGGAGTCCAGCTTTGTCAGCGTAAGGCTGCACAGGGGATCGTTGAGGAAGGTGAGCGTCTGGGTGTCCATGGCATTCACCGTGACCGTCTGGGTCTGGGTGCTCTGGTCAATGACATAGCCCGACGCCGCCTTGACCTCCTTGACTACCACGGTTCCGGTGATGCCGGAGATGCGAATCTCGCCCTTGTCGTCGGTGGTATAAAGACCGTTGCTGGACAGATGCCCGTTGTCATTGTCCACATAGCCGCCGTTGGCGTAGGTGAGCTGGAACTGCGCGCCGGAGATAAGAGCGCCAGACACGCTGTCCTTCTTCTGTATTACCAGCGTCCCGGCTTTCTTATTCCAGAAGGTGAGCTGCTGTACCTCTCCCGCTTTAATGAGGATGTCCTGCGGGGTACCGTCGAGGACATAGCCCTCCACGGTCTTGATCTCCCTGGCTGTAACCGTAGTCCCAGGCTCCAGCCCGTCAATCACTATCTCGCCGGCTTTGTCCGTGTAATAGATTCCGTCGTCCGGGCCGACAGCCGCGCCGGAGCCGTCCACGACCTTGAAGCACACGCCGCTCAAAGGCTCGTTCTCCGTGCCCTCTACATACTTATGGATTATGAGCGTTGTGGCAGGCTCGTCATCAAAGGTGAGGCTGTTGGCAACGCCGGAGCGCACCACAATGTTCTTCGGGGTTTCGTCCCTGACATAGCCTGTGGGCGCCTTACTCTCGGACACGACATAGGTGCCGTTGGGGGCAAGCCCGGAAACGGTGGCTGTACCGTCCGTCCCCGTGACATACTTTCCAATGTCCCTGCCATCGCTGTCCTTGACCGTAAACTCCGCGCCCTTGAGCGGCTTCTTTGTAACCGCGTCCCGCTTGAGCACAGTGAGGGTGCAGAGCGGCTCGTCATAAAATCTCAGCGTCTGTGTGTCGGCGGCATTTACAACGACGGTCTGCGGGGTGGGGTCAAGCTGGTAGTTGTCAGGCGCGCGGGTTTCAGTCACGACATACGTTCCGGGCAGCAGCTTGGAGAGGACGATTTGCCCGTTGGCATCCGTGGTGTAGAGGCCGTTGGACGAGGTCATGCCCTCATTGTCCGGGGTCAGCTCGCCGTTGGCGTTGGTGATCTTGAACTGCGCGCCGGAAAGGGGCAGCTTTGTAACGCTGTCGTACTTCTCGACGATCAGTCCTCCCTTTGGTGTGTTGGTGATTACCACGGTCTGTGTGTCGCCATTGGCTCCAATAACAACATTGGTAGAGGGGGCATCCATGACATACCCAGCCGGGGCTTTGGTCTCCGTTAGCACATACGCGCCGGGGGCCAGATTGGTGATTCTAATTTCCCCGTTGCTGTCCGTGGTAAAGATGCCGTTTTGCGTGAGCGTGCTGGTGCCAATCACGCCGTCCAGCCCTACCTCGCAGCCAGCGGCAGTCGTTACCCGGAACTCCGCCCCGGAGAGGGACTGACCGGTGGAACTGTCCCGTTTCTGGATTATGATCGCCCCTTTCGGCTGGTTCTTGAACGTGAGGGAAACGGTTTTGCCCTCCTGGATCTGAATAGTCTGGCTCTGCGTGTCGATGATGAAGCCGTCAGGGGCCTTTGTCTCAGTCACGACTACGCTCTTTCCGGGCTTCAGGCCGCTAATGCGTATCTCGCCGTTTTCATCGGTGCGGTACACGCCGTTGCTGTCCCCGATCACGCTGCCGTCCGCGTAGACCACTTTAAATTCAGCGTTCTGCAAGGTGACGGAGGGATTAACGGAGCACACCTTGCGAATGAGCAGGTTGCCGTCAGGGGAATTGGTAAATCTGACGGTGACAACGCTCTGATCCCCGCTGTCCGCCAGCATGACGGTTTCGGAGGACTGGATGATGCTGTACCCGTCAGCGGCATCCACTTCCTCCAGCACATACGCGCCGGGCTTCAGCCCCGTCCATATAGCTGTGCCGTTCTTCCCAGTGACTTTCGTGCCAATGACGGTGCCGCCTGTACCGCTGGTGCCGCCGAGATAGCGGAGCTGGAACGTACAGCCGGGCAGGGCCTCGCCCGTCACGCTGTCGTACTTCTCCACAACTATAGCGTTGAGCGGAGTATTTTCAAAAGTGACGGTTTTGTTCTCGCCGCCCTTGATGTAAAACTCCTGCGTCGCCGGCTGCTTTATGGTGAAGCCCGCCGCAGGCTCCAGCTCCGTCACCTTGTACCAGCCATCGCGCAGCTTGTCCAAGACTATCTGCCCGTTGGCGTCGGAGAAGTATGTTCCGAGACTGTTCAGCTCCCCGGTGGAGGTGCTGTTGCTGCCATACCACACCTGGAATTTCGCGCCCTGTATTGGACTGCCTGTCACGCTGTCCACCTTGTTGATGGTCAGCGTCGGCTTCTTGTGGTTCTCAAAATACACGGTATGGTCACGGTTGGCATACAGCGTCACAAGCTGGCTGGGCGCGTCCAAAAGATAAGCCGAGGGCACGGACTTCTCCGAGATCTCGTATACTCCGGGGAGAAGATTGCTTAATGTCGCCTTGCCGTCCTTGTCCGTCTTGATCTCGTCTAAACTGTGACCATCCGCAGCCTTTACGAGAAAAACGGTATCTGGCACAGGCTCATTGGTGTCGGCATCATGCTTGTAAACAACAAGGTTGGGCCGCCGCTGGTTCTCAATAGTGATGGTGCTGGTCTTGCCCGCGAACAGCTCCACATGGTATACCCGCACATCGATGATGTGATCCGCGACCGTCGCCGTTTCCTGCACCGAGTATACCCCCGGTTCCAGATCAGCGATATTTATCTCGCCCTTGTCGTCGGTTATGCGGTCGAGATAATGGCTCCCGTCCTCTATCTTGGCAATGCGGAAACTCACCCCCGCAAGCCTGCTACCGTCCGAACTGAGCTTTATGAGCTTCAGCGAAGGCTTGGGCGTGTTGGTGAAAACAAAATTGGCGTTCTCGTCAGGGTTTATCTGCACTACGCGCACGGAGTCGTCCATGAGGTACCCGTCAGGGGCCTCCAGCTCCCGCACCTCATACGCGCCGGGGGTGAGCTTGGACAAATCTATCTCGCCGTTGATGTCGGTGGTGAACTCCTGCTTATAACTGCCGCCGACGAGCTTGAACTCGAAGCGGACATTGGGCAGGGACTTCATCGTCACGCTGTCCACCTTCACCAGATGGATACCGGGCTTCAGCGAATTGAAAAATACAAGCTCCTGCGTGGCCGTCTGTCCTGCCTTCAGCTCTATCTGCTGGGGAGTGCTGTTTACAACGTGGCTGTCATCAGTGGATACCTCTTTGACGAGATATGTTCCAGGCTCAAGCTCATACAGTAATATTTCCCCGTTGTCGTCGGTAGTCTTAGTGTCAAACAGCTCCGTATCCTTGTAAATCTCAAAGGTAACGCCGGGCAGACGCTTGCCGCTTGTCTGGTCGTACTTGATGATACGCAAGGACGCCTTGCTGTGATTTACCACCGTAAGGACGGGGTCGTCCTCGATTGCGGGATCATAGGGATCAATGTGTATCCCATGGGGTGTCTGATCTATAACGTACCCATTGGGCGCCGCAGTTTCCACGACCTCGATGTACGCCTCTTTCTTGATGCCAGTGACATACGCCTCGCCAGCGTCGTTCGTGGTGACGGAGGTTATCTTCTCCCCGTCAGCGTACACGTCGAAGGTGGCCCCCGGCAGGGACACGCCCGTGTCTGCGTCTTTCTTGACTACGGTAAGGCCGGTTTCACGCACATTCTCAAAGGTGAGGGTCACGTCCCGCGTACCGTCCCACTCTACCGTTTCCACATGGGTATCTTTTACATACCCCTCCGGCGCAGACTGCTCCGTTATGCGGTAGGAGCCGTAGGGCAGCCCATCCCCCGCGAACTCTATGAGCCCGTCAAAGCCTGTGGTGCCGGTGGTCTTGTAGCTTCCGTCGATCTGCACAAAAAGGAAAACCGCTCCCTGCAAGGACGCCTTGTTCTGCGCGTCTATTTTGTATACCTTGAGTGAGCGCTCATCGTCATCCTTTACCGTGACGTAGGAGGTATGCCCCGCAGTAAGGGAGATGTTCATAGGCGCGACGATCTGGTATCCGTCAGGCGCGGCGGTTTCGGTCAGGGTGTAGCTCTCATTCGCGGGAAGATCACGCCAGATTATCTGGCCGTTGCGGTCGCTGGTGCCGGTGACGGTAGTGCCTCCGCTACCGGTGAGGGTGAATTTCGCCCCCTCCAGCGGGGAGCCTCCCGGCCCTGCCTTGAGCACCTGCAGGCTGGCGGTATCGTCCACGTCCTCCGAGCTGCTCCACTTAAACTCCGCCGAGGCCCCGCAGGTGGTATAGCCGGGGTCAGACACGATGTAGGACTGCTCGGTGTAGTTGGGATTATTGGCGAGGAAGAGGTTAAACTGTGCGCAGTTTCCCGTGGCGCTGATGTTGAAGCTGCCGGAGTCCGTCACGTTGTCCACGGGGATGCAGACCTTGAAGGCGCCGTAGTATTCCTCTCCGTTGGCATTGAGGCTGGTCGAGCGGACCGTGCTGGTGTCGACCTTGTAGTAGGTGACGCCGCTCTCGCGGACAACCTCCAGCGGGGAATTGTTCACAGCGACAAAGGTAGTACCGTTTGGCGCATCGGTGGAGTATATCCTTGTGGTGTAACCGTCTATCCAGGTGGAAGTGGCGCAGGCGACATACATCACGCGGGTGTAATATTCCTCCCCGCCGATGGTTTCTTTCTTGATGCCCTCGGCGCCTGTGGCCGCCGCGCCTTCAAGGCCGTTTTCGCTCACGACCTCCACGGCGCGGATGTCCTCGTTTTCCTCCGCGCGGACATACATGCCGTTGTAGATGTGCTTTGTCCAGTGCGCGGAAAGGCCGAGGATGGCTTTTATGCTGTCATATATCCTTATCTGCTGGGCGTCGGACGCAGGCTCTATGAGCGCGGCGCGGCCGGAGGTAAAGGCAGTGCCGGGGACGGAGAGCTGTCCGCAGGTGGCCCACACAGCTATCTGGGTGGCGTAGCGGTACTCGTCCTCTGTTAGCGAGGACACGCCGCGCACGTCGCTCTCATGGAGCTGCTTGAACTGCTCTAAGGTGCGCATGGGGTAGCCGTTGGCAAAGGCGCCCATGGTCTGTGGGTTTCGGTTATACGGCTGGAGTGTGAGGGCCTTGGAGGGCGAGACTGCGCCCAGCCCCCAGTTGACGCAGTAGGCCGCGCCCTTTATGCCGTCGTTGCTGGTGTAGTCCCAGTTGCTGCCGCCGAGGGAGCCGCCGCTGCTCTTGTACAGGTACTCATGCCTGCCGCTGCTGGAGATGGTGACGCTGGCGCTGGTATTGAGCGTGTATGCGCTGGCGGGGATGGATGAGAATATGCTGAACACTGCCGCGAAGGACAGCAGCAGCGACAGCACACGCTTCAGGGGTTTGTGTTTTGTCATAGCTGAAATTCCTCGTATAGTAAGATTTGCAGATAATTTTAAGTGTATCTGCTTAGTCCACTCCGCAGGGTTCTTCCGGACATGACAAACGGCAGGCTGTGAAACAGTCTGCCGTTTAGCGCGGGGATGGGGGCTTGTAGTTAGCTTGGTGTGGTTACTTCGTTGATCCCGGCACCAGCAGCTCCTTGAGGAAGACCGTGGCCTCCGGCGCTGTATCGGGGTGATTGGAATAACTCTCGGCCAGTGTCAACGCCGATTTGAAATTGTAAGAAAACGCCGAAGAAATTTTGTAGTTTTTCGGCGGGGGGGGGTAACAAAATTAAGCGTTTCCCTGCTGGAAAAGGGTATTGACGATCT
>JAMPGF010000049.1 GCA_023664105.1 Butyricicoccus sp.
ATGCACGACGTAAAGCTGTGCCTGTGCCTGAAGGTGTTCGAGGAGCTGGGACTGCTGACGCTGGAGCGCTCCGGAGCGCGCTGGACGGCGCGCCGCACCGCCTTCGAGGGCAAGGCCGACCTGGGCGCGTCGGGGATACTCCGGCAGCTCAGCTCGGGTATATAAAGGAGGCTTAAAGCCTATGAAAACATACGGCGACTTACTTGAAGGCTGTTACGCCGAGCTTGAGGGGAAAATCAGGGAGAACGGCCTGAACATGGACATGGAGCGCGTGCGCGACGCGTTCGAGATGGCGGCGGACAGCCACACCGGACAGATGCGGCGCGACGGCTCGCCCTACGTCACGCACACGGTGGCCGCGGCGGTGATAACCGTCGAAATGGGCCTGGACGAGGATTCGGCCGTTTCCGCGCTGCTGCACGACACGCTGGAGGATACCTCCGTTCAGTACGACGAGATAGCCCGGCGCTTCGGCCACTCGGTGGCGGCGATAGTCGACGGCGTGACAAAGCTCACGCGCATCAACTTCACCAGCCGCGAGGACGCGCAGATGGAGAACATGCGCAAGATGCTCCTGGCGATGAGCAAGGACATCCGCGTCATCCTCATAAAGCTGGCCGACCGCCTGCACAACATGCGCACCATGGCCTTCCAGACGCCGGAAAAGCAGCGGCTGAAATCACTGGAGACCATGCAGATTTACGCGCCTATCGCCCACCGCCTGGGTATGCAGAGAATAAAGTGGGAGCTTGAGGACCTGTCGCTGATGTACCTCGACCCCATCGGCTACAAGAGCATCATGGATATGCTCGACCGCCGGCGCGACGACCTTGAGAAATTCATGGGCAGCATGGAGCGCAAGATAAGCGCCCGTCTCAGCGACTGGGGCATCGAGTGCACCATCAGCCGCCGGCTCAAGCATTTGTACAGCATCTACCGCAAGATGTACACGCAAAAGCTCGACCTGTCGGAGATTTTCGATTTGTGCGCGCTGCGCGTGACGGTGGAGACGGTGTCCGAATGCTACAATGTGCTTGGGCAGATACACGATATGTTCAAGCCTGTGCCGGGGCGTTTCAAGGACTATATCTCCACCCCCAAGCCCAACGGCTACCAGAGCCTGCACACCACGGTCATCGGCTCGGAGGGCATCCCCTTCGAGGTGCAGATACGCACCTGGGACATGCACCGCACGGCGGAGTACGGCGTGGCGGCGCACTGGAAGTACAAGTCCGGCACGGCGGGCGTGCGCGACGGGGACGAGGAGAAGTTCGCCTGGGTGCGCCGCCTGCTGGAGCTCCAGCAGACCAGCGAGGCGACGGACTTCCTCTCGGAGCTGAAGGTGGACATGTTCGCCGACGAGGTGTTTGTGTTCTCCCCCAAGGGCGACGTTATCAGCCTGCCCGCCGGGGCCACGCCGATCGATTTCGCCTACAGCATCCACTCCGCGGTGGGAAACAGCATGGTGGGCGCCAAGGTCAACGGGCGCATCGTGCCCATTGACTACGCGATGCAAAACGGCGACATTGTGGAGATACTGACCTCCAAGGCCTCGTCCGGCCCCAGCCGCGACTGGCTGAAGATAGCCCAGAGCGGCTCGGCCCGGAGCAAGATAAAGCAGTGGTTTAAGAAGGAGCGGCGCGAGGAAAACATTGTGCAGGGCAGGGAGATGCTCGACGCGGAGCTTCGCCGCTGCGGCATAAGCATGGCGGAGATCAACGAGTACGATATTCTGCCCCCGATACTGCACCGCCTGTCGCTTTCAAGCCTTGAGGACGTTTACTCGGCGATAGGCTACGGCGGCCTGACCGCCACAAAAATGGCCAACCGCCTGCGCGACGAGCTGCAAAAGGCCCACAAAAACAGCCAGGCAAAAACCCCGCTGGATAAGCTCAACGAGGCCGCGGAGCGGCGCACGGAGCAAAAGCGCACACAAAAGCCCCGCGCGGTGCAGGGCGTGCTGGTCGCGGGGCTGGACAACTGCCTGATAAAATTCGCCCGCTGCTGCACCCCCGTGCCGGGGGATGAGATCGTCGGCTTCATCACCCGCGGCTACGGCGTGTCGGTGCACCGCACGGACTGCGTCAACCACGTAAACGGCCGCCTCGACCCCGACGGCGGCGGACGCTGGATCGAGGTGTCCTGGGCGGAGGAGACCAACGAGAGCTACAGCACGACGCTGAAGATAAATTCCAAGGACCGCAACGGCCTTGTCATGGACATCGCCACGGCGCTGACCTCGATAAACGCGAAGGTGCACAGCCTCATGGCCCGCGACATCGGCGGCGGAAACGCCCTGACCACCGTGACGCTGGAGGTCAAGAACCTGTTCGATTTGCAGCTTATCATAAACCGGATCCAGGCCATCTCCGGCGTGAGCGAGGTAAGTAGAAACTCAAACTAAAGCGCTCCCAAAAATCAAGGAGGATGAAATATGCACATCAAAACTCTCACCGTCGGCCCCATTGAGACAAACTGCTACGTCGTCTCCGACGAGGAGACGAAGGAATGCGCCGTCATCGACCCCGGCGACGAGTCCGGAACCATAATGGATTACATCGAGACGGAGGGCCTGAAATGCCGCTGCATTTTGCTCACCCACGCGCACTTTGACCACGTCGGCGCGGTGCCGGAGCTTTTGGAGGAGACAGGCGCGGCGCTCTACATGAGCGAGAAGGACAACGGCGTGCCTATCGGCGGCGGCAGCGAGTGCTTCCGCGCGCCGGAGGGGACGAAATTCTACAAGGACGGCGACGTTGTCACGGTTGCCTCGCTTGAGTTCAAGGTGCTGGAGACCCCCGGCCACACTCCCGGCTGCGTCTGCCTCATCTGCGGCGACGCCATTTTCTCCGGCGACACGCTCTTCCGTGACAGCTGCGGGCGCACGGACTTCATCTCCAGCAGCACGGACGACATGCTCGCGTCCCTGCGCCGCATCGCGGCCCTGCCGGGGGATTATGAGGTCTTTCCGGGGCACATGTCCGCCACTACGCTCGAGCGCGAGCGGCGCGTGAATTATTTCATCCGTGCCGCGCTGCGGGGATAAGATTTTTTCCGAGTTTTTTAAGCGGGAGGTTTTGCTATGTCAAAAAAGGCTCTTGTAATTGAGGACGACGGCAACATTGCCGAGCTGCTGCGGCTGTACCTGGAAAAGGACGGCTTCGAGGTCTCCCGCGCCGTGGACGGCGGCGAGGGGCTGGAGATGTACCGCGCCTTTCATCCGGATATTGTCCTGCTGGACATCATGCTGCCGGTGATGGACGGCTGGAGCGTACTGCGCGAGATCCGCGCGCTGGACAGCCATGTCTACGTGATAATGCTCACCGCCAAGGGCGACACGCCCGACAAGATATCCGGCCTTGAGCTGGGCGCGGACGACTACGTGACCAAGCCCTTCGAGGTCAAGGAGCTGCTGGCCCGCATCCACGCCGTGATGCGCCGGAGCGAGGAGCCTGCCGCGCTCAGCGGCAAGCGGCTTGAGTTTGACAGGCTCGTGATAAATCTCGACTCCTACGAGCTCATCGTCGACGGAAAGCGCATCGACACCCCGCCCAAGGAGATGGAGCTTTTGTTCCACCTCGCCTCGTCGCCGAACCGGGTTTTTACCCGCAACCAGCTGCTCGACGAGGTGTGGGGCTTTGACTATTTCGGCGACAGCCGCACCGTGGACGTGCACATCAAGCGCCTGCGCGAAAAGCTTGAGGGCGTTTCCGAGCAGTGGTCGCTCAAGACTGTCTGGGGCGTCGGATATAAATTTGAGGCCGTGGGGCTGAACTGAGAAAGGGATAACCTTTGCACAGCTTTTACTTCAAGAATTTCATAGTGGCCGCGCTGGCGGTGATGCTCTGCTTCATTTTCCTGGGCGCGGCGTTTATCGGCGTGGGCCAGAACGTGACGCTGCACGAGCGGCGCGAGACGCTTGACGGCAACGCGCAGGAGCTCTCGCGCCTGTGCTCGGCCTATACGCTCGATGGGGAGCTGAGCGACCTGAGCCTGCGCGTGGTGCTCACGGCGATGAGCCGCGTTTCCGGCAACCACTGCTTTCTGTGCGACGAACGGGGGCTTATCGTCTCCTGCTCGGACACGGAGATAAACTGCGGGCACATCGGCCGGAGCGTGGACGGGCAGATAATTGAGCAGATGAGCTCCGGCAGCGGCTACAGCGGGATAACAAGCCTCGGCGAGCTCTACCCCGACAGCTACTACGTCTCGGCGCGCCCCATTGTCAGCTATGAGGGCGAGACGCTCGGCTTTGTCTTCGTCGGCACCAGCGCCGGGACCATAATCCAGGTCTGGCACAGCCTTATGGGAGTGTTCCTGATAACCGCCGTACTCATAATGGCCTTGACCCTAATCATAAGCTATGTCAGCGCGGTTCGACAGGCTAAGCCCGTAAACGAGATGGCCGCCGCCGCGGTGCGCTTTGCGCACGGGGACTTCTCCGCGCGCGTGGACGTGGCCGGGGACGACGAGGTGGGCGCGCTCGCCGCGGCCTTCAATAACATGGCCGACTACCTCGAGCGCTCGGAAAAGCAGCGCAGCGACTTTCTCGCCAACGTCGCCCACGAGCTGAAAACCCCCATGACCACCATCTCCGGCTTTGCCGACGGCATACTCGACGGCACCATCCCGCCGGAGAGCACGGGCCGCTATCTTGAGACCATCTCCAGCGAGACAAAGCGCCTCAACCGCCTCGTGCGCCGTCTGCTGGACGTTTCACGCATACAGTACGAGGGGCCCGAGCAGCTCAGACGCAAATTTTTCGACGCCTCGGAGCTGCTGCTCCAGGTGCTGATCGTGTTCGAGAAGAAGATAAACGACAAGCAGCTTGAGGTTAACGCGCAGGTGCCCGAGGACGCGATAATCGTGCTGGGCGACGCGGACGCAATAAACCAGGTTATCTACAACCTGCTGGAAAACGCGATAAAATTTGCCGAGCCGGGCTCGGAGCTGGGAATTGCCATTTTCAAGCAGAACGGCAAGGCGTACATCTCCGTAAAAAACCGCGGCGCGACCATCCCGCCCGAGGAGCTGCCGCTTATCTTCGACCGCTTCCACAAGACCGACAAGTCCCGCTCAATGGACCGCGACGGCGTGGGGCTGGGGCTGTACATAGTCAAGAGCATCCTCGCCAACCACGGCGAGGACATCGTCGTGACGAGCCGCGACGGCGTGACGGAGTTCGTTTTCTCGCTGACGCTGAAATGAGCGACGTTACAATTTTGATGGTTTTTGTTTACAAATCATTCACCGGAAATTCACAGAATTCTCAGAAATTGCTGATACAATGATCACATCCTCAAGGAGGTAAGCCTGATGCAGCAGGACAGACGCAGCGGCTGGTACGACACCTCGCCGCACCGTGAGTGGTACAGGCAATATTCCACGCGGCAGGAGCAGCCGGCCCTGAAAGTACCGGACTCCGGCGGCGCGAAAAAGCGCAGAAAGCCCCGCGCGTGGGTGATAGCGGGTGTAATAAGCCTGTGTGTGCTTATTCTCATCGCGGCGTCGGCCCTGGCCTTTGCCGAACCGCAGGCGCAGATGCCCGAGCCGGGAGGCTACGATTACCCCCCGCAAAACGCGCCGGACGATTTCGCGGACGATTTCCGAGATTTTTTCGACAGCTACTACTCCGGCTACGCCTCCTCCGACGAGTCAAGCCGCCTTCCGAGGATAAAAGCCGCGGACGGAGTGAGCATGACGCTCACATCCTCCGACGGTCTTGAAAAGCTCACGCTTTCACAGCTTTACGAGCGCAGTGTCGACTCCGTGGTGAGCATCGCCGCGAGCATAGACGGGCGCGGCGGCTATTACTGGGGCACGGGTATAATAATGACCGGGGACGGTTATATTCTCACCAACGCCCACGTCATTGCCGGCACCGACTCCGCCGTGGTCACGACCAGCGACGGAAGCGGGTATGAGGCATTCCTTATCGGCGAGGACAGCCGCAGCGATATCGCGGTGCTGAAAATCGACGCGCACGGGCTTCATCCGGCCAGCTTCGGCATAAGCGACGAGCTGACCGTGGGCGACGAGGTCGCCGCCATCGGCAACCCCCTCGGCGACGAGCTGTCCGGTACGATGACCAACGGCATCGTCTCTGCCATAAACCGCGACGTGGAGATCGACTCCCGCACGATGACCATGATTCAGACCAACACCGCCATAAACGAGGGCAACTCCGGCGGGCCGCTGCTGAACATGTACGGCCAGGTCATTGGCATAACCAACATGAAGATGGTTGCAAGCTTTGCCCAGGCCACTATCGAGGGCATAGGCTTCGCGATACCGACGAACGAGATTCAGGAGCTTGTGAACCAGCTCATCGCGACCGGCAAGGTGTCCGGCCGCCCGGGGATCGGCATAACGGTGGGCGCGATGCCCAGCGACGCGGCGGAGTACTATGACCTGCCCTACGGGCTTTACATCACCGATGTCGTGCCAAATTCCGACGCGTATGCCAAGGGCATCCGCTCCGGCGACATCCTTACAGCGGTGAACGGCATCCCCGTCTACAACACCCAGGACGTGGGCATCATCCGCGACGGCTTCGGAGTGGGCGACAGCATCACTCTCACCGTCTTCCGCGACGGAAAGACCTTCGACGTGGAGGTCGGGCTCATGGATGTAAATGAGCTCTATTGATTACTTTACTAACTCTCTTTTTTACACTCCTCTCTTTTTTGCGAAACACCGGGCTGTCCCCCACAGTCCGGTGTTTTGTACTTTATACCTGCATTCACAGGCACCAGCACCGTCTGGACGGCGCTGGCGCCTGTGAATACAGGTTTTTTTCTTTATTTTCTCTGGCTTTGTTTTTATTTTCCACTATTTCGTTCCCAAAAAACGCCGTCGGAGAAGCCCTGGATGGCCTTGTCGCGCTCCGCGTCTGCGAGGCGCTTTTCGCCCCAGAGGGCGTATTGGGGGTTCTTTTCAATCCCCGCGTAGCGCCGGCCAAGCTTCTTTGCCGTCACCAGCGTCGAGCCGGAGCCGGAAAAGGGGTCGAACACCGTGTCGCCGGGGTTCGAGCTGGCAAGAATCAGCTTCGCAAGCAGCTTCTCCGGCTTCTGCGTCGGGTGCGCCGTGTTCTCCGCCATCGACCAGTAGGGCACCGTAATATCGTCCCAGAAATTGGAAGGGCAGGTGTCGCGGAAGCGGCCCTGCTCCGTCTCCTGCCAGTCCTTCGGCTGACCGGCGGCGCGGTAGGGCGCAATGACGCGGCGGCGCTGCCTGACCGCGTCGAGGTTGAAAACATAGTCGTCCGAGACGGTGGCGAACCAGATGTCCTCCATGGAGTTTTTCCAGTTTTTCGCCGCGCCCCGGCCCTTTTCACGCTGCCAGGTTATGCGGCTGCGCACGGTGAAGTGCCGCCGCAGCGCGCGCTCCACCGCGCCGCTGCACCGCCAGTCGCAGCAAACGTAGACGCTCGCGTTCCCGGTCAGCAGCGGGCGCAGCAGGTACAGCCATTTTTCCGTATAGTCCTCGTACTCCGCGTCGCTCACTTTTTGGAAAATTCCGCCGCCGAAGTCCATGCGTTGGTTGTAGGGCGGGTCGGCGATGGCCAGACGCGCGAATGAGCGCGGCAGCAGCGGCATTGTCTCGAAGCAGTCGCCGAGGACGGTTTTGTCGGCGATGTCGGGCACGGGCGCGGAAAGCGTGACGCAGCGGCGAAGGTACTCCGCGCCTTCGGCAAGCCCTATATCGAGTGTCTTGTTGCGTTGCGATTTCATGCGCGCGCCCCCTTTACCTGCCCCCATTGTAGCACAGCCGGGGAGGTAAGGCAAACGCTTATTTCCCGCTTTCCCCGTAGTTGGATAAGACGCGCGCCGAGGGGTCGTTTACGTCGCAGCCGGCCCAGCCGCGGTTGGGCATCCAGAAGTCCTTTACCATGCGCGCCTGGCCGGGGTAGTGCTTTTCAAACAGCTCGCGGTAGAGCAGGCTTTCCTTGGTGAAGGGCTGGGCGAAGCCGTATTTTGCGCGCTTTTCCTCAAACTCCGCGTCGGTGTACAGGCCCTCGGCGTATTCCTTCAGGTCGTCCACCATGGAATGGCCCACGGCGTCGGAGAAGGCCGCTTTCTGCCGCCAGAGGATGTCGTCGGGCAGCAGCGCGTCCTTTTCAAAGGCATGGCGGAGCAGGTACTTGCCCATGTTGTAGCTGTTGACCTTGAGCGCGGGGTCGATGCTCATGACGTATTTCACGAATTCCAGATCGCCGAAGGGCACGCGGGCCTCGAGGGAGTTGACGGAGATGCAGCGGTCGGCGCGTAAAACGTCGTACATGTGCAGCTCGTCGACGCGGCGCTTGGCCTCCTGCTGGAAGGCCTCGGGCGAGGGGGCGAAGTCGGTGTACTTGTAGCCGAAGAGCTCGTCGCTTATCTCGCCCGTGAGCAGTACGCGCAGGTCGGTGCGCTCGTGGATCGCCTTGCAGCACAGGTACATGCCCATGCTCGCGCGGATGGTGGTTATGTCGTAGGTGCCCAGCATGGCCACGACCTCGTCAAGGGAGGCGATGACCTCGTCGCGGGTCATGTAGACCTCGGTGTGCTCCGCGCCGATGTAGTCCGCGGCGCGGCGGGCGTATTTAAGGTCGATGGCGTCGGTGTCCATGCCGATGGCGAAGGTGCGGATGTGCTTTCCCAGGATCCGCGCGGCGATGGCGCACACCAGGCTGCTGTCCAGACCGCCGGAGAGCAGAAAGCCCAGCGGCGCGTCCGCGTCCAGGCGCTTGTCGACGGCGAGAATGAGCTTTTCGCGTATCTGCGCGCATATCCCGTCCAGGTCGCCGCTGACGTAACGCTCCACGCTCGTCAGATCGGCATAGCGCACGAACTTACCGTCCGCGTAGTAGTGCCCCGGGGGGAACGGGAGAATTTCCGGGCACAGGCCGACGAGGTTTTTCGCCTCGCTGGCGAAAACGATATCGCCGTCATGATAGCCGTAGTACAGCGGGCGAATGCCGATGGGGTCGCGGGCGGCGATGAAGGTATCCTTCCCGCTGTCGTAGATTATCATGGCGAACTCCGCGTCCAGCTTGGCGAACATGCCCAGCCCGTACTCGCGGTACAGGGGCAGGATTATCTCACAGTCGGAGCCGCTTTTGAACTCGTATTTTACAGAAAGCTCCTTTTTCAGCGGGCGGAACAGGTACAGCTCGCCGTTGCAAACGCACATGTCGCCGTCCAGGCGGAAGGGCTGCATCCCCTCCTCGTGCAGGCCCATGATGGCCAGACGGTGAAAGCACAGACAGCCGCGCCCGGCTTTCTCGATGCGGGACATGTCGGGGCCGCGGGATGTGGTGCGGTCGAAATACTCCCTGATTTCCTCTTCGCTCAGCGTCTGAGCGGTAAAGCCCATGATTGAACACATAAAAATGCACCTCCGGATTATTTTCGCAGCTTTTCCTAAAAATATTTAGGACGAATAGCTGCAAATCCGCGGTGCCACCTAATTTACCGCCCAAAATGGACGGTCACTTTTCGGGCTCAACCAAGCCCGTGCGGTTTAACGCCCCGCAACGCGTCTTGCCTAATTGCCGCTGAGGTGTTCAGCTTGCTGCTCCGGAGTGTTATTCACGCGGTCTCCTGTGCCGGACTCCCACCATCGCCGGCTCTCTGCGACCGAGCCGCCGCGCTGCTTGTCTCCATCAAAGCATTTTGCATATGAAAAAATATGTTCGCATTGTAGACCTTTAGCGAGGAAAAGTCAATAAGTAATTTTAACTAAAATTTCATCGCTTTAGCAGGTCAAATTTTTCGGCGCAAATTTTCCCCGCGCTTGCCTTGGACGGGGAAAGCCTGTATAATAAAAAAATATCAAAAATAAACGGGACGGATGTGGACGAGTGCTTTACGATAATCTGACAATAAACGAAAAGGGCCATCTTTGCATGGCGGGGATGGATACGGTCGAGCTGGCGCGTGAATACGGCACGCCGCTTTACCTCATGGACGAGGGGCGGATAACCGGCAGGATGCGCGCCTATAAGCGCGCGATGAGCGAGCATTTCGGCGGCGGCTCGCTGCCGTTTTACGCCAGCAAGGCGCTTTGCTGCCGCAAGCTCATCGAGCTGGCGAAGGAAGAGGGCATCGGCGTGGACGTGGTGTCGGCGGGCGAGCTTTTTGTGGCCGAGTCCGTGGGCTTCCCCATGGAGCGCGTGTGCTTCCACGGCAGCAGCAAGACCAGGGCGGAGGTCGACTGCGCCGTGGAGAAGGGCGTGGGCCTTTTCATCTGCGACAACGCCGAGGAGCTGCGGCGCATTGACGCCGCCGCGGCAAGGCGCGGGGTGAAGCAGGGAGTGATCCTGCGCGTGACCCCGGGCATTGACCCTCACACCTTCGCCGCCGTGGCGACGGGGCTGATTGATTCAAAATTCGGCCTGCCCATTCAGACGGGGCAGGCGAAGGAGTTCACGCGCATGGCGCTTGAGGCGAAAAATGTTGTCCTGCGCGGGTTCCACTGCCACATCGGCTCACAGATCTTCGACAAGCAGCCACTGTGCGACGCGGCTACCGTGATGGCGAAATTCGCCGCCGATATGCGCGACGAGCTGGGCTACAGCGCGGAGATTATCGACCTGGGCGGCGGCTTCGGCGTGCCGTACGTCGCCGGAGAGCCGGTGATCGACATTGACGATACCATTCGCCTCGTTGCCGAGCACTACAAGGCCGAGATGAGCCGCCGGGGCTTCGGCGAGCCGGCGGTGTTCATGGAGCCGGGGCGCAGCATCGTCGGCGACTCGGGGATCACCCTGTACGAGATACAGGACGTGAAGACCATCCCGGGGCTGAAAAACTACGTCGCCATCGACGGCGGCATGACCGACGACCCGCGCTATGCGCTCTATCAGTCACAGTACACCATCCTGCTGGCAAACCGCGCGGACGGGCCGGGCAAGGTCAGCTACACCGTCGGCGGGCGCTGCTGCGAAAGCGGCGACATGATTCAGGAGGACGTTTTGCTGCCGGAGGCGCGGGTGGGGGATTTCCTCGCCGTGCTGACCACGGGGGCGTACAACTACTCCATGGCCTCGCACTACAACTGCGTGCCAAAGCCGCCGATCGTCATGATCAAGGACGGGGAAGCTTACGTTGCCGTCAGGCGCGAGAGCTTCCGGGAAATGCTCGCGTGCCAGTTTGACGACGAATGAAGTATATCGAGCTGCAAAACGAGATAATAAGCCGCTACAACATCGAGATTTGTAACGGCGAGAAGTGCCCGAACGACTGGCGCCGCACCCACGCGCATGTCGCCGAGCGGCGCGTGTGCAAGTGGGAGCAGAAAAACAGCGTGGTGTCAACCTTCACGCTCCTGCACGAGATAGGGCACATTGAGACAGGCAAAAGCTCCATGCGCCGCTGCGAGTCGGAGTATTTCGCCACGGTCTGGGCGCTGCGCACGGCGAGGGAGTACGGGATTAAAATTCCGGAGAAGCTCATTGACCGGTATCAGAACTACATCATGCTGGAATATTCGCGCGGCATACGCCGGGGCGGGCGCCTCCCGCCGCCGACGAGCTTCAGACTGCCGCGATACTAAGGAGATTTACCGAAATGTACGAATTGATACAGGCCGGGGAATGCAGCTATTACATTGACTGCCCGGCGAAGATCGGAGTTTACAAAGCCTCGGAAAACGGGGTCTACCTCATCGACAGCGGCGGGGATAAGGATGCCGGGCGGCGGATAAAAAAGGTCATGGATGCCCAGGGCTGGACCGTGCGCGGGATCGTCAACACCCACGCCCACGCCGACCACACCGGCGGCAACGCTTACCTGCAAAAGCAGTACGGCTGCAAGGCATTCGCGCGCGGGGCCGAGGCGGCGATAGGCCGCAACCCCGAGCTGGAGCCGGCGCTGCTCTATGGCGGCAGGCCCTATGCCGAGCTGCGCGGCAAATTCCTGCTGGCCCAGCCGAGCGAGATCTTTGACGCGACCGACCCGGATTTTCCCGCGGAGCTGGAGCTTATCCCGCTGCCGGGGCATTATTTCGACATGTGCGCCGTGCGCACGCCTGACGGCACGCTGTTCATGGCCGACTGCGTGAGCAGCCCGGAGACGCTGGCGAAGTACCGCGTGAGCTATATCTACGATGTGGAGAAATATTTGCAGACACTCTACGATATAGAGAATCTGCGCGCCCCGCTGTTCGTCCCGGCCCACGCGCCCGTCTGCACGGACATGGGCGAGCTTGCGCGCGTCAACCGCGCGGCGGTGCTGGAGATCGCGGACGCAGTGCTGGAGCTGTGCCGCGAGGGGCTGGACTTTGAGCGCCTGCTCAAAGCGGTGTTCGACCGCTTCGGCCTGCACATGACCTACCAGCAGTACATCCTCGTGGGCAGTACGCTGCGCTCGTATCTGAGCTGGCTCAAGGACGGCGGCAGGGTGCGCGCGGAAATTTATGACAATATGCTTGTGTGGAAGACGGCGGAAAATGGCTGAGTGCTGGACGTACATCCTGCGCTGTGCCGACGGGACGCTGTACACGGGCTGGACAAACGACCTTGAGCGGCGGCTTCGCGCGCACAACGCGGGCACGGCCTCGAAATATACCCGCTCGCGCCGGCCCGTGGAGCTGTCATATTGCGAAAGCCACGCCGACAAGCGCGCGGCGATGCGCCGGGAGTGGGAGATAAAGCGGCTGACGCGCGAGGAAAAAATCGCGCTTTTTGCGGGAAAAAGCGGCGAAAAAGCGTGATTTTTGAGGAAAAACGCGCGAAAATTGATAAAAAACGCGAAAAAAGCGAATTTTCGGAGTTTTCAATTTTTTGGAAGCTCCGAAAAATTTTTCCTCCAAACTACTGGAATAGTGTTGACAAAGCCAAACTACTGTGATAGTATACACTTAAACTATTGCAATAGTGTGGAAGAAAGGGTTTGATTTTATGGCAATAAAGCTGTTTGACTCGGAGCTGAAGGTGATGGACGTGCTGTGGCGGCACGGGTGCATGACGGCGAAGGCGGTTTCCGATATTTTGAAGGAGGAGACCGGCTGGAACATGAACACGACATACACGGTTATCAAAAAGTGCGTCGCCAAAGGGGCCATCGAGCGCACGGAGCCGAATTTCATGTGCCGGGCGCTTATCTCGAAGGAGGATGTGCAGAACGCGGAGACGGATGAGCTCATCGGCAAGCTTTACGACGGCTGCGCCGACAAGCTCTTCGCCGCGCTGCTGGGACGGAGACAGCTCAGCGACGGGGAGATTGCGCGGCTGCGCCAGCTGGTCAATGAGCTTGACGGGGTGGAAAAATGAGCTTTGTGAAGAGCCTTTTGCAGATGAGCCTTGCCGGGGGCGTGATGATCGCGGCGGTTACCGTTGTGCGCGCGCTGACGGTCAGGCGGCTGCCGAAGCGGATGTTTCCGGTCCTGTGGTACGCGGCGCTGGCGCGGCTGCTGGTGCCGATGTCGGTGCCATGCACGCTGAGTGTGTTTACGCTTTTCGCGCGGCTGAACGGGGCCCCCTCGGCGGCGGCTGAGCT
>JAMPGF010000004.1 GCA_023664105.1 Butyricicoccus sp.
AGCGGCAAAGAACTGGCGACGGTCGTGACCGCCGCGCTTGAGGCGCATCCGGTGGAGACCATCACCTCGGATCGGGGCAGCGAGTTCCTCTATCATGAGCACATCATACTAAACCCTGATAAAAAGCTCCAAAAGCTTTTTATCAGGGTTTTAATAAGACGGCGCGACGCGCTTTGCGCGCCGCGAGCGTGCGCAGCACGCGGAATTCTCGATTGAACTTTCAATCGAGAATTAGTATTATACTCCGGGAGTGAAAACCGATTTCAAATGATCACTGCAATTTCGCGGAAAAACCGCCGGTTCCGGCGGTTTTTCCGCGTTTAATGTTCGTTTTTTGGCAGGATTGTTTCACTTGTTCCCGTCCCCCAGACACATAAGGCAGGCATCACATCCCGTCGGCTTCCTTCAGCCTGCTGAGTATTTCTTCATCTGCCGGGCAGAAGGCATAGCGGTCAATCTCCCCCACTGTGATCCAGCGAATGTCGTTATGCTCCAGCTTCCGGGGGACGCCTTCCCTTATGGCGGCGTGGAAAAGTGTCAGATGCACGGTCAGATCCGGGTATTCATGCTTCACATCCATAAACACATCGCCCACATCTACGGTAACGCCCAGCTCCTCCCGGCACTCCCGGATAAGCGCCTGCTCTTTTGTTTCGCCCGGCTCCACCTTGCCGCCCACGAACTCCCAGAGCAGCCCTCTGGCCTTGTGGGCCGGACGCTGGCAAATCATAAATTTATTCCCATCCCAAATCAGGGCTGCTGCTACTTCCGTCATAATTTTACAAATACTCCCTTTTTAATCTGAATTCTCCAAGCACTCGCTTCTGGGGCGGTTCGCCCTTTTCCAGCGGTAGAAGGTTTTTCCCATATACTCACTCCGCACCACCTTTGGCGAGAGCAACGTGTCCCTGTCATTATAGCGGCAGGACGCCGGAATGCCCGCCAATAAAGAGCGCAGCTGAGGCTCATCCAATACATGGGCATAATACTTTCCCACATTCATGTCACAGCAGCCGCGGGACCTCCCGGAGCAATAGTACCCGTATTGTCCGTATCTTATCGGCGCACCGCACAAGGGGCAGCAAAGGCCGTCAGGGGCGGCTGTGCCGGGCGAGGAAATGAAGCGCCGTATGACAGAGTCCAAGCTTCCTTCTCCATGCAGCGGGAGCTTCATGGCTCTTCTCCGGAAGCGCAGGAAGTATTCCGGCTCGGACTCGTCAATATCGCCGATATCAAAGAACGAGACATATCCCGCTGAAAGCGGCGCTCTTTTCTCGTGATGGAGGAGCCAGAAGTCGGCGCCGATCATTTTGGCAAACATATGCTGCAAAATATAATCCGGCTTGTCGTATTGGGGATACCATTCGGGTATCCAGGGGGCTTCCGAGGAGCGCTTAAACTCTACCAAAGCTGTTTTTCCGCTCTTTTCGTTAAAAATGAAGCCGTCCAGATCAAACTTGATAATATGCCGGGTCAGGCATTCGCGGCTCCACACATGGAAATAGTCGGCAAGCGTTTTGTTTTTCTTCTTCGCTGTCCCGGTGTCTGAATAGCTGACGTTCAAGAAACCGTAGATTAGCGCTCTCAGCGCCGCGCCGCTCACCGTGCCGCCCCGAAAGGAATCCCTGCTGTTCGTGCAGAAGAATTTCACCCGCTCCGGGTCGTATTTGCTCACGGACTCCTCCCATCTTCCCTCGAACTCCTTCCGCATGGAGGGGTAGACGATCACCGCGAACGGCAGATTCATCTTCTTTGCGAATTTGCTTCCATACCAGAGAAGCATTCGGAAAGTAAGGTCGTCGGAAAAAAGCGTCCCCAGGACCTCCCTGATTCGCGCCTCCGGAAGCGCATACGGATCATACTCCAACCCAATCACCACAGAACACAGCGCGGGCGTATGCCTGTCCGCCCTTTCCGTACCCCATATCAGAAGATTGCAGTCGTCGCCTCCGGTAATAAAGTTGTCCGGGTAATTCTCCAGCATGTATTTGCCCAGCTCATTCACAGTCAAACCCTCCCCTGCCGTTATTCTATCTTCTTTCCGTGTCGCTCAACGAAATCGGCCTCCTGTTCGCTCAAGCCGTACTTTTTGTACAGGCAGCGGTCAATCTCAGAAATGGGTTTTGTCCAGTCGATATCGGAGTTGGAGGTGAAATCCTGAAGAGGGACATGCTCCCATTTCTGCGGGGTTATGTCCTGCGTGGTTTTCAAAACGCCGAGCATAATTCTTGCAAACTTCGTTTTGATATACTTCAAAGCAGCCTGCGCTTCGTCCAAGTTATCAAAGGCCCCAATGCCAAGGAATGTTTCGGTTGCCGCGACGCCCGGCCCGGCTAAAACCGGCGGTGAAAGGGCTTCGCCCAATTCGCCGGCCCCGTTCGCTTTGGAAAGATAAATCTTGTATTTATAAAGATTGGCCACCCTGTTTACATAGTCTTCCCTGATGTATTTGTAAACCCTTTCAACGCCCTCGCGCCCGAGGATCTGAACATATTCATGCCCGTCCCGGGGCTTATCGCCAAAAAACACCAGCGGCAGCCGCTGGAATATATTCGTCGACATATCATAGGCATGGCCTTCGCTGAGCTGATGAATTGCCTGCGGGTAATCGGCGTGCAGCTTATCGGTAAGCCGGTACGCCGTTCGTGTTATGACGATGGAGCTGAAGCTTGAAAAATCCTGCCGCTGACGGACCTTCTGCAAAATTGAATCCAGCTCCGGGTACGCCGTAAATGTTCCAATGGGGCCAAAATCCATGCTGTCATCATGGTATGTAATGGCGACCCCGCCTTTGATCTCTGTGTTATTGAAAATTCTGCCGGCATCGCGCTCATAGTACAGCACCTTCAAATGAGGATCCGAAAGCATCCGCCGGTTCCATGCCTTTGGGGTAGAGCCCGCGTCAAACAAAAACCTGGCCGGGTGGATCAGCTCAGCTCTGTCCGCCACTTTATATGAGGCGTCGATCAGCTGATGATAGATGGGGCGGGCATATGTTCTCTGCTCCCCCACGGCTACATTTTGATACGGCGGATTTCCAATCACGAAATCAAACTTCCTGCCTGTCGGCAACGCTGAAAACTCAAAACTGCCGCCGTTCCAGTCACGGACAGGGCAGCGCGGCAGCGCGCCTCCCTCGCCGGGCACAGTCCCCGTCAGACCGTCCATCTGCCAGATGTTCCAGGTTATGATGCTGACGAGCTTCTGCCGCTCCTCACTCGACGGCTCACGCCCCCAGCTCTCACGCAGGTATTCCTCAAAGGTCATCAGCAGATTGACACGGGCAATCAGCAAATTATCCCCCTGAAGCTCATAGCCATACGCGGCGCGGAACGCCCGAAACGCCCACTCCAG
The DNA here is from genome assembly GCA_023664105.1 of Butyricicoccus sp. Taxonomy (GTDB): domain Bacteria; phylum Bacillota; class Clostridia; order Oscillospirales; family Oscillospiraceae; genus JAMPGF01. The sequence goes on from JAMPGF010000004.1 coordinate 3,355, forward strand.
CCATTCCTCTTCGCTCTGCGCGTTCTCGCTGACCACGCGAAGCTTTCGGTCCAACAGCCCGACGCGCTCGGGGACGGGAAGCATCTCGCCGGTTTCCACATCATAACGGGTCACCAGATAAGGGGCCTCGCCGCAGGTGAGCTCCAGCCGCCGGGAGTCCACATATTCCTTCCAGCTTCTCCCATGTGGAAAAACCACCGCCGGAGTTGGTCTGCCCTCCCGGAAGAACACCCCTTCGGAGCCAAACCACACCTTGTCCGCGTGGTCATTCATCTTTCGGCAGATCCAAAGCGGAGTAAACACCTCCGCGTGCCGCCGCGTCCGCTCCGATTGCTGCTCTGCGGCTTTCCGTGCGCGCGCCTTGATCACGCCTGAGTCGGAGGCGGCAATCTGCTCCGTGGTAATTTCCCCGCCGCGCTCATATCCCGCGCCGAGGGAGCGGTAAGCATCGGTCGCCCAGATGATATTCTTTTTCGTGGTTCTATCGGCCAACAGCTTGTCCAGAAGGCCCAGCTTGTGAATTCTAAGGAGCTCGTCCTGTATGTCGATAACCACGCTGTTCCCTCCTTCGACTTTTTCTGCCGCGCACTGCCGTCGACAGGAAAATGATACCACAAACGGGTAAAAAAGTCCACAGCTATGCGCCCGTACCGCGCGTAAAGCAGCCGTGCGAAAGCACGGCCGCTTTTTCTCATTTCTTACTATGCGCGCTCTCCCAGCGCGGCGAGGACCTGCTTTTGCGCGGGCAGGCGGCTGAAGCGGGGATAGTCTTTTTTGTAACGCGCGTACAGCGCCGCGGCGTCGTCAGGGCTCAGCAGCCCGATAAGCTCAAGGCTCAGTCCCTGCGCCGCCAGAAGCGTCCAATAGGCCGCGTTAGCCCCGCCCTGAAGCGGCGCCGGATCGCGGAAAACGACCTCCAGCGCCTCCCGCACCTCCCCGGAGGAGGCTCCCCTGCCGGCAATGTCCGACAGCAGGACCTTCAGCTCCTCCAGCATCTGCCCGTGGCAGGGCAGGTCGCCGGGCCCCACGCCCATGCCGAGAATGCCCTGGCCCGGCCCCCGCTTGCTGTCCTGTTCGCGGAACTGCTCAAGGTAGTCCGCGTACAGCTTTTCAATCTCCTGTGCCGCCGGCATAGGCGCTCAGGCGAAGGGGTTCTCCGTGGGATAGGGCAGGGACTTGGGCTGGTTGTACGCGATGTCCTCCACGCCGAGGAGCCTGAACACCTCAAACAGAGCCTTCCCGTAGTGCCCGAAGGCCACCGCGCCGTGGTGCGGATAGCGCTTCTGGATGAGCACATGGCGATAGAAGCGGCCCATCTCGGGGATAGCGAACACGCCGATGCCGCCGAAGGAGCGGGTCCTGACCGGCAGCACCTCGCCCTGGGCGATATAGGAGCGCAGAACGCCGTCGCTGTCGCACTGGAGGCGGTAGAAGGTAATATCGCTGGCCGCGATGTCACCCTCGAGGGTGCCGCGCGTAAAGTCGGGTTCGCCGCCGGACTCAAGCAGGCGGTTCTGAATGAGCTGGTACTTCACCGCGCGGTCGGCGCACAGCTTGCAGGCCGGCGTGTTGCCGCAGTGGAAGCCCATGAAGGTATCGGTCAGGCTGTAGTCATACTTGCCCTTGATGTCCTCGTCATAAAGGTATTTCGGCACGGAGTTGTTGATATCCAGCAGCGTCACGGTGTCGCTGGAGACGCACATGCCTATGTACTCGCTCAGCGCGCCGTAGATATCCACCTCGCAGGACACGGGGATGCCGCGGCTGGCGAGACGGGAGTTGACGTAGCAGGGCTCGAAGCCGAAGGCCTCGGGGAAGGCTGGCCAGCACTTGTCGGCAAAGGCCACGTACTTGCGGCTGCCCCTGTGAGCCTCGGCCCAGTCAAGCAGCGTCAGCTCAAGCTGCGCCATGCGCTCGTTCAAATCGGCGTAATAGCAGCCCTCGCCCATCTCCTTTGCCATGTCGGCGCAGACCTCGGCTATGCGCGGGTCGCCGGCGTGTGCCTTGTAGGACACCAGCAGATCCAGCTCGGAGTTTTCCTCAATCTCCACGCCCAGCTCGTACAGGCCCTTAATGGGCGCGTTGCAGGCGAAGAAGTCCTGCGGACGCGGGCCGAAGGTGATTATCTTCAGGCCGCTGAGCCCCAGCAGCGCGCGGGCGATGGGCTCAAACTCGCCGATCATCTTCGCCACGTCCTCCGCGGTTCCCACGGGGTACTCGGGGATGAACGCCTTGAGATGGCGCATGCCAAGGTTATACGAGCAATTGAGCATACCGCAGTAGGCATCGCCGCGTCCGTTTATCAGGTCGCCGTCACCCTCCGCGGCGGCGGCGTACATGCACGGGCCGTCGAAGTTCTTTGCGATGAGCGTCTCCGGCGTCTCGGGACCGAAGTTGCCCAGGAACACCACGAGGGCGTTGCAGCCGGCGTTCTTCACGTCCTCGACCGCGGCGAGCATATCCTTTTCGTTCTCCACGGTCACGGGGCACTCGTAAATCTCTGTTCCCTGCTCCCGGCACGCGGCGGCCACAGCGGCGCGGCGGCGCTCGGACAAAGAAATAACAAAGCAGTCGCGGGATACGGCAATGATGCCCAGCTTCACCTGCGGAATGTTGGTAAGCATAACAGATCTCCTCCTATTAATCAAATGTCGTTTGCAATATCAATATTCTCGCCGTACAGCAGCACGCTTGCCCCGTCGGCGGCCTCGGCGCTCCCGGGATGGGCCAGCAGCCACTTGTTGCAGGCGCGAAGCGTCGCGTCCTCGGCGTTGAGCGCGGTGATCTCCGGCTTCGGGCCGTTTGTGCCGCGCGGCAGGGCAATCATCACGCGAAAGCCCTTTTCCGCGTCCGCGTGGCAGGGCGCGTAGTGCAGCGTGGTGGCGTAAACCTCCACCAGCACTCCGGCAGGCGCGCGGAAAGCCTTGACCTTACCCGTGTCCAGCCGTCCGTCCGGCTCAATGTCCTGCTCGCGCGCGAGCAGAAGAACAAAGTCCTCCGTGCCGCAGTTGAGCTCGCTGCTGCGGTGGTACTCAAGGCAGTTGAGCTTCGTGTTGTGCCCGTTGCACCAGCCAAGCTGCACGGGCATCCCGCCGTAGGCGTTGTCGGCTATCTGCCGGGCTATCGGCAAGGCCTCAAGCTCCGCCTGCGAGGGCACATATTCCACGCCCTCCGGCAGCGGCGTGTACTCGCGCAGCGCCGCAAGCATAGGCGCGGTGTCGTAGCCGCCCAGCACCCTGCCGTATTCGGCAAAGGCGGGGTCATTGATTGACAAAATTTTCATGTTTTATGATTCTCCCCAAATTTTTTGAGCACCGTATCGCATATCCGTCCGCTCAGCGGCATGAAAAGCTGCGCGCACGGCCCCACGAGCCCGGCGCACACCAGCGTGCCCAGCCCCACGACGCCGCCCAGAAGCCAGCCGAGCAGGGCAAAGGCCAAATCCACGGCAACCCGGACGATACCGAAGCTTTTCCGTGTCTTGTCGCTTATCACGACGGCAACAAGGTCATTCGGTCCCGTTCCGGCCTCGGAGCGAATAACAACGGTCATTCCAAAGGCCAAAATGACGCATCCCAGCACCAGTGCCGGCAGGCGCGCGGGAAGGCTCATTCCCTCGCCGAACAGCGGCGCAATCGGTATGCTCCACAAATCAATTATCGGCCCGCCAAGCGCCATGCACAGCAACGTGCCGACACGCACATAGCTCCTGTCCACGAACAGAAGCGCCAGCACAATGAGCAGGCACACAAGCAGATGCACCCGACCGTGGGTCATAAATTCGGGCCACGGTATGCTCCGGTACAGCCCCTGCACGAGCACATTGAAGGGGTCCGAGCCGATGTCCGAGCACAAAAACAGCGTCACGCCCAGGTGTGCCACGGTCAGTCCCGCCAGAAGCAGAATGATCTGCGCCGCCAAACGCGGCCAGTTGACGTTCCTCATTCCTCCTGCTCCCCGCGAAGCTGTTCGAGCTCCTCGTCCGTCAGCACGGCGTCCTCACAGTCGGCGCGATAGCGCTTGCAGGTAAACACCCCGAAGCCAATCGCCGCAATGGCCAGCACCGCGCCCGCAGCCACCCGCGCCACGGGCGGGAAGGTGGCGTCCTGAATCCTGAAGCAAAGCTGGTAAGCCGAATACAGCAGGAAGACCGCCACGATTCCCCGCATCAGGGCGCGCATGTCCGCGCGGTTTTTGTCGGCTATGCGGTACTTCTTTTTCTCCATTCCCCTCACCCGTTGAGCGCGGCGAACACGCCCTTGAGCGCGGGATACAGCATGCGGTACTGCTCATAGCGCTTTTCGTACAGCGCGGCAAGCTCCGGCTCGGGCTCCACGGTCTGGGCCGTGCGCACAAGCGCCTTACAGGCGTCCGCCACCGTGGGGTACGCCCCGCAGGCGACCATCGCCAGCATCGCGCCGCCCATTCCGGGGCCCTGCTCGGACTCCGGGATGTCGAGCGAGATATTGAGCACGTTGACGAAAATTCTCCGCCAAAGCGGGCTTTTCGCCCCGCCTCCGCAAATCTTGCTCCGGCTTATTTCAATGCCCAGCGCCCTGGCGACCTCAATGCTGTCGCGTATGGCGAAGGCCACACCCTCGAGCACCGCAAGCAGCATATCCGCGCGGGAGCTGTCCAAGCTCAGGCCAGTGAAGGTGCCGCGGGCATTGGTGTCGTTAATGGGCGAGCGCTCACCCATGAGGTAGGGCAGGAAAAACACGCGGTTTTTCCCCAGCTTATCCTCCGAAATCTCCGCCTGCGCCCCGGCGTAATCCTCCGTGCGCAGGATATCGTCCATCAGCCACTTGTTGCAGCTGGCGGCGGAGAGCATACAGCCCATGAGGTGGTATTTCCCGTCCGCGTGGGCAAATGCGTGCAGTCCGTTGCTGGAGTCCACGCCGAAGCTCTCGCTGGAGATGAACACGGTGCCGGAGGTGCCAAGCGAGATGTTGCACTCACCCTCGCCCACCGTCCCGGTACCCACGGCGGCGGCGGCGTTGTCCCCAGCCCCGGCGCAGACCTTCACGTTTTCCGGCAGCCCCAGCTCGCGGGCAAGCTCCGGCTTGAGGGTGCCGACGGCCTCGTAGCTTTCAAACAGACGCGGCATCTGCTCCTCGCTAACGCCGCAGATGTCCAGCATCTCCTTCGACCAGCACCTGTGCTCCACGTCCAGCAGCAGCATACCGCTGGCATCGGAGTAGTCTGTGCAGTGCACGCCGGTGAGGACATAGTTTATGTAGTCCTTGGGCAGCATTATCTTGTCAATGCGCGCGAACAGCTCCGGCTCGTTTTCCCGCAGCCAAAGAAGCTTCGGCGCGGTAAAGCCGGCGAAGGCGATATTCGCGGTGTACTTTGACAGCTTATCGCGTCCCACCGTCTCGTTGAGGTAGTCCACCTGCTTTGCGGTGCGCCCGTCGTTCCAGAGGATGGCCGGGCGGATAACATTGTCCTCAGCGTCCAGCACCACGAGCCCGTGCATCTGTCCGCCGGCGCCGATGCCAGCGACCTCGGCGGCGTCAAAGCCGCCGAGCAGCCGGGGTATGCCCTCGAGCACCGCTTTTTTCCAGTCCTCTGGGTTCTGCTGGCTCCAGCCCGGCTGGGGGAATTCCAGCGGGTATTCCAGCGAGACGATGTTTTTTATATCTCCCTGCCCGTCCATGAGCAGAAGCTTCACGGCGGAGGTACCAAGGTCGATACCAATATACAGCATAAGCTTCCTCTTACTTCTTTCCGGACTTGCGGCTGGTGACCACGTCGAAGATGACGGCAATCAGCAGAACTCCGCCCTTGATAACATACTGCCAGGCGTCGCCAAGGCCCATGATAGACATGCCCATGTTGATAACGCCCAGGAGCATAGCGCCGATGACGACGCCGCCGACGGTGCCGCTTCCGCCGTAAGCGGAGGCGCCGCCGATGAAGCAGGAGCCGATGGCGTCCATCTCAAAGGAGGTGCCGGTGGAGCCGTTGACGGAGCCGACGCGGGCGGTGCACAGCAGGCCGCACAGGCCGGCCAGCAGGCCCATGTTGGCGTAGGCGATAAAGTAGATCTTGTCGGTGTTGATACCGGAGAGCTTGGTCGCCTTCTCGTTGCCGCCGACAGCGTAGAAGTAACGGCCGAAGGCGGTCTTGGAGGTGATGAAGTTGTAGATAAGGCAGATAGCCACGACCCAGACGAGCATGACGGAGATGCCGCGGTACCGGCTGAGCATCCAGCTGTACCAGATTATCAGGGCGGCGATGATGACGGCCTTGGCAAAATCACTCACGGCGCTGTTCTGGCGGTAGCCCTTTCTGGCCCTGTCGCGGCGGTTTTTCACGGTGCTGATAATAACCAGAACCGCGGCGATGATGCCCACGATGAGAGCCGAGAGCTTGAGGTCCCCGTCGTCAAGTCCGGGGATTTTAATGTAAGCGGTGAAGATGTTCAGGAAGGTGGGGTCCTGAACGGCGACAGTCTTGCTGTTGAGCACGAAACGGCCCAGGCCGCGGAAGATGAACATGCCGCCCAGGGTGGTGATGAAGGGCGGGATGCGCACATAGCCTATCCAGTAGCCCTGCCACACGCCTACCAGCAGGCCGATCACAAGGCAGATAAGAATGGCGGGAATGGCCGGCAGGCCCATGTTGGAGATCATGACCGCCGCCAGGCCGCCGACGAGGCAGACCACGGAACCGACGGACAGGTCGATGTTGCCGCCGGTGAGTATGCACAGCAGCATGCCGCAGGCCATGACCAGAACGTAGCCGTTCTGAAGCAGCAGGTTGGTCATGTTCTGGGCGGAGAGCAGGACTCCCTTGGTCAGCACGGAGAACAGAGCAAATACGATCACCAGGGCAATTACCATGGCGTATTTGGTCAAAAACTTTACCAGATTGAATTCTTTCTTCTCAGTCATATTGTTACCCTCCTTTTTACGCCTTTGCGGTGTCCCGGATGATGTAGCCCATGATGCTCTCCTGAGTGGCGTCCTTGGCGTCCAGCTCGGCGAGCAGGCGGCCCTCGTTCATCACGTAGATGCGGTCGCACATGCCCAGCAGCTCAGGCATCTCGGAAGAAATCATCATAACGGACTTGCCCTGGGCCACCATCTGGTTGATGAGGCAGTAGATTTCATATTTCGCGCCCACGTCGATGCCGCGGGTGGGCTCATCCATGATAAGGATATCCGGCTCGGTGAACATCCACTTGCCCAGCAGGGCCTTTTGCTGGTTGCCGCCGGACAGGTTGCCCACATCCTGCTCGATGGTGGGGGTCTTGGTGCCCATTTCCTTTGTCATCTGCTCGGCCACGCCGACCTCCTGGTCGCGGTCAATAACCCCCACGCCCTTGCACACCTTATCCAGACGCGCAAGCGTGGTGTTGAAGCGTATCGACTCGTCAAGTATCAGGCCGTTAGTCTTGCGGTCCTCGGTGACATAGGCCAGACGGCGGTGGATGGCCTCCTGCGGGGAGCGCAGCTCGACCTTCTCCCCTCCGATGTACAGCTCGCCGCTGATGTTCGTGCCGTAGCTCCTGCCGAAGATGGACATGGCCAGCTCCGTGCGCCCCGCGCCCTGAAGGCCCGAGAAACCGACGACCTCGCCCTTGTGGATATTGAAGGAGATGTTGTCGTCCACTACCCTCTCCTGGTACAGCGGGTGGTGCACCGTCCAGTTTTTGACCTCGAGGTTTATCTCCGGCTGGACATTGTGCTCGCGGCTGGGATAGCGGTCCTCCATGGAGCGGCCGACCATGCCCTTTATGATGCGGTCCTCGCTGAACTCATCCACGCCCTTGACCAGCGTCTCAATGGTTGAGCCGTCGCGGATAATCGTGGCCTTGTCGGCGCAGTAGATTATCTCGTTGAGCTTGTGGGTAATGATGATGGAGGTGAGGCCCTCCTTCTTGAACTCCATCAGCAGATCCAGCAGCATCTTGGCGTCCTCGTCGTTGAGCGAGGAGGTGGGTTCGTCCAAAATAAGCAGCTTGACCTTCTTGGAAAAGGCCTTGGCTATCTCAACGAGCTGCTGCTTGCCGGTGCCGATGTCCTTGACGAGGGTCTGGGCCGACTCGTTGAGCCCGACCTGGCGCATGTGGCGCTCGGCCTCGCCGTAGGTCCTGTCCCAGTCTATGTAGCCCATCTTGTTCTTTATCTCATTTCCCAGGAACATGTTCTCGCCTATGGACAGCAGGGGGATAAGCGCCAGCTCCTGGTGGATGATGACAATGCCGAGGGCCTCGCTGTCCTTCTGGGTCTTGAACTGGCACAGCTTGCCCTCGTAATAGATATCGCCGGTGTAGGTGCCGGCGGGGTAGGTGCCCGAGAGCACGTTCATCAGGGTGGATTTACCCGCCCCGTTCTCGCCGATCAGGGCGTGGATTTCCCCGGCCTCAACCTTCAGATTGACGTTATCCAAGGCCTTGACGCCGGGAAACTCCTTGGTGATTGACTTCATTTCCAAAATCGTACTTGCCAAGCGGTGTTCCTCCTTCCGAACTAAAAATAAAGGAGGGCGGGGCGAATGCCCCGCCCTCCGGTTATGCTATGAGGGATTTGCCAAATCAGCCGTTGGTGGGCTTGAGATAGCCGTCGTCGCCCACGGTGTAGTAGCCGGGAGTGACCAGCTTGGCCTCCATGTTGTCAGCGGTGACAACATCGGGAACCAGCAGGAAGGACGGGCACTTGTTGCCGGCGGAGGTCTCATAGGACTCTGTGTCGTAGGCGCAGTCGAAGCCCCAGCCGGAGGCGGAGATCAGGCTCTCGCCGATGTCGGCACCGTCAAGGATGGCCTTGGCCAGGTCAAGGGTGACGACGGCCTCGTTGGCCACGGCCTTGTAAACGGTCATGGACTGGATGCCGTCCTTGATGTTGCGCAGGTTGGCCTCGTCGCCGTCCTGGCCGGTGGTGATGACGGTGTTGCCGCCGGTATAGTCAGCAGTAATAGCCTGGGTCACGCCCATGGAGGTGGAGTCATTGGAGCACAGCCAGGCATCCAGCGTAGTGCCGTCGGAGTAGTAGGAGGCCAGGACGGTCTGGGCGCGGTCGAGCGCCACATCGGTCTGCCACTGGTCGGTAGCGACCTGCTCGAACTTGGTCTGGCCGGAGGGGACGATGACCTTGCCGCTGTCTATGTAGGGCTTGATAACGTCCATGGCGCCGTTGAAGAAGTAGCCGGCGTTGTTGTCAGCGGGGTCGCCCGCGGTGAACTCCATGTTGAAGGGGCCGGCGGCGTTGTCCAGATCCAGCGCGTCGCGCACGAACTCGCCCTGGAGCTTGCCGACGGTGTAGTTGTCGAAGGAGACGTAGTAGGAGGTGTTGTCGTTCATGATCAGGCGGTCATAGGCGATGACAGGGACGCCCTGGGAGCCCGCGTCATTCATGACGGTGTTCAGTCCGGCGCCGTCGATGGCGGCGATGATGAGCAGATCCACGCCCTGGGAGAGCATGTTCTGGATGTCGTTGACCTGCTGCTCGTTCTTGTTGTCGGAATAGGTCACGATGGTGTTGTAGCCGGCGGCCTTGAACTGCTCGTCAAGGTAAGCGCCGTCGCGGTTCCAGCGCTCGAGGGACTTGGTGGGCATCGCGATGCCGACGGTCTTGGCGCCGTCAGCGGGGGTGGAGCTGTTGTCAGCCGGTGCGGCGGAAGAGCTGTTGTCCGCGGGCGCGGTGGAAGAGCTGTTGTCAGCCGGGGTGGTGCTGCTGCTGTCGCCGCATGCGGCAAGGCACAGGCACATGCAAAGCGCGAGGATCAGTGCAAGGACTTTTTTCATTTTTCCAATTCCTCCTTAAAGGTTTTTTATTTCCCCCGTTTTCGGGGGAAATAAAACGAGAGCTCTCGTTTTCGCTTTTATTTTATAAAGGTACTTCACAAATGTCAATACCCTTTTTTCTTCTCGCGGACTTTTTGATGGTTTTGAACTGTTTTATATACCTTGATTTGTATATTATGTCAGGCCGCCTTGTTGTTTTTTGTAAAGTCTGTTGACTTATTATTGTTGCATCCTACAGTTTTTCCCCCTTTGGGGATGTTGTTTCTTGTTTTGGGCGCTTATGTTTGGTATAATAGGTTTAGCCAAGCGCGAAAAAAACGGCGAAGGAGGTGCTCGGCATGGCGGCGGATAATGTGAAAAGCTCGGTCGCGGGCAGAATTTACAGCTTCCTCTATCATTCCACAGGCTTCTGCTCGCGCCAGACCCTGGCGCGCGAGCTGGGGCTGAGCATGCCCACCGTTTACCAGAACCTGTCGAAGCTCATGGAGCTTGGGCTGGTCTGCGAGAGCGGCGAGCAGCTTTCCACCGGCGGGCGCAAGGTCAGCGGCCTGTCCGTCACCGCGAACGCGCGCACTGCCGTGGGCGTGTCGGTCACGGATAACCACCTGCGCCTTGTCGCGTCCGATTTGCTGCTGGGCGAGCTGGCCTACCGTGAGCTTCCCGTCCAGGCCGGAGTTTTTTCCTCCGGCGCCGGAAAGCTCCTTGCCGAAGCGTTGGAGAGCTTTCTTGACGGCAACGGCATCGACCGCTCCCGGCTGCTGGGCGTGGGTATCGCCATTCCCGCCGTGATGTCTCCGGACGCCCAGCGTATAACCGCCGCGCCCACTCTGCACCTGCGCGACATCTCCCTCGACGAGCTGACGGAGCATATCCCCTACCCCACATACATCGAAAACGACGCCACCTGCAGCGGCTACGCCGAGTGGTTCGTGCGCAGCCGCCCCGGTGACATGGCCTACCTCTCCCTTGAAAACGGCGTCGGCGGGGCCATACTTCTCGGGGGCCGCCCCTATTCCGGCGACAACCGCCGCAGCGCCGAGTTCGGGCACATGTGCGTCGAGCCCGGCGGCCTTACCTGCACCTGCGGCAGGCAGGGCTGTCTTGAGTCGTACTGCTCCCCGCGCCGGATACAGAGCGTTTTCGGCGTCACGCTGGAGGACTTTTTCTCCGTTCTTGAGCAGCGCGGCCCCGGATATCAGGAATACTCCGCGCTGTGGGAGAACATGCTCAGGCACCTGGCCATCGGCGTGCACAACATACGCATGGCCCTCGACTGCGACGTTGTCCTGGGCGGGCGGATGCGCGAGTTCCTTCCCCCCTATCTCCCCCGGCTGAAGGAATATGCCGCCGGAATCGACCCCTTCAACCCGGACGCGGAGTACCTGCACCTGAGCGCCCTGCGCCGCCACGCCGTCCCGCTGGGCGTGGCATTGCACTTTGTGGTGGATTTTATAAATCAGATTTAAGGATTCAGCCTCCGCTCACAGCTGAGCGGAGGCTTTGTTTTACAAATGCTTCAAATTCCCCCTGTACCGCTGCAGCTCCTCCTCGCTAAAGCTGCTGACGGCGCCGTCCAAAGTATTGAGCATCTCCTGCCGCTCCCGCGGCAGCTCTCCCTCCACGAGCACGGCGTTGGACGCGCCGAGGGTGGCGAAATGCACCGGTATTTCCAGCAGCTCGATCAGCGTTCTTATCTCCGCCAATTTTTCCAGCTCCCCCGCCTCAACCCAGCGTCCCGCGCGCACCTCGCCGTACAGCGCCGAGTTCGGGTACAGCGTTAGCATGGACGAGCCGATTATCTTCGGCTTGGTCTGATTGAACACCCGCGCGCTTTCCTTCGCGCCGGTCTGTCCGCGCCCCGCGCCGGAGATTCCGGCAAGGTACGTAAAATTGTAGGAGATGCCCGCCCCGTCCAGCCGCCGCGCCTGGCGTACGATCTCCTGGGCGGCGTAGCCCTTGTTCATAAAGCTCAGCGCCGCGTTGTCGCCCGTCTCCGCGCCTATGGTCAGTCCGTCGTACCCCATCGCGCGCAGCCGGGGCAGCTGCGCGTCCGTTTTAGCTCCCACATCCGTGACGCGGGCGAAGCAGCCGATGCTCTCAACTTGCGGAAGATACCGCCGTACCAGTTGTGCAATGTCCTCCAAACGCTCAAAGCTCAGCACAAAAGGATTTGCCCCTGTCAGGAAAACCCTTCGCGGCGGCCGCGGCCTCTCAAGCCCCTGAAGCCTTGCGCCGAGCATGGCCCTCGGGTCGTTCACGAGCATCTGGAGATCGCGCAGATCGTCCTCAATTTCCCCCCGCGGCGAGGCGCGGAAGCGGAAGGGCAAATCGTCGTACAGCGTGCAGAATTTGCAGCCGTGGTGCGTACAGCCCGCCGTGGCCTGAAGCAGCAGTGAGCCCGCCTCATAGGGCGGCCGCCAGATTGTTCCCGTAAAATGCATGGGATCAGCTCCTTTCTTTTGGCCATAATAGCGCGCGCGGCAAGGCGGCGCAAGTACGGTCTTTTTTAGTAGACAGTACCTTTTTTAATACTGTTTTCAAATGGAGGCGTTGATTTTCCTGACAATCCGGTATATAATCCCTTCAGAGGGGAGTGAGGCGCAGGTGGCGCAGAATAAATTCCAGACTGAGGAGGCGGCAGCCCGCTGCGTGCCAATGAGCGCGCTTCAGTCCGTGCTTGCGGGCAAGTGGAAGATACTCATTTTGTGGTACGTCTCGTTTTATAAGGTCCAGCGCTTCGGCCAGCTCCTTCGCCGGCTCGATGGCGTGACTCACTCCACCCTCACCCGGCAGCTCCGCGAGCTGGAGAGCGACGGGTTCCTGAAACGCACCGTGTACGGCGAGGTGCCGCCCCGGGTGGAATATACTCTCACGCCCCTTGGCGAGAGCTTCACGCCGCTCCTGACGCAGATGCTGACATGGAGCGAGCAGAACCTATGCCCGCCGGACTACGTCAATCCTTACTCCGGCGCTGAAAGAGAGCCGATAAGGGGAATTTGAAAATGTCAAAAAAGCTTATGCTTCGCCTGAATGGAGGATACGCCCATGCCCTTCACAGATGATAAGACAAGTCCCGAAAACGAGGACGCCGAGCGGCTTGCGCAGCTCGCCGCGCAGGAGGAGCTCGCCCGCAAGCTTGACGAGATAACGCGCCTTCTGTGCCGTATGCTTGTCCTCGCGGAGCTGTCCGTCAGCGACGCGGATGTCGACCGCCAGCTCCTTCAAAAAACGCTCGAGCGCCTCAAGGCCGAGGTCGAGCGCATTGCCGACGGCATTGACCTGTAAAAAAATCCCCCGTTTGGGGAATTTTGCGTTTTCGGGCCTTGCACACAAAGCTGTCAAATATCAGGAAATATAATCGCCTTTCCGCTACAATATACACGCACGAAGGGGGGAGTGAAATGGACTGGGTTCGCGGCATACAGTCGGCGCTCGACTACATCGAAGCGCACCTCACCGACGAGCTTGATTGCTCGCAGATAGCCCGCGCAGCGGCCTGCTCGCCGGTGTACTTCCAGCGCATTTTCGGCGTGCTGTGCGGTATGCCTCTGGGCGAGTACATCCGGGCGCGGCGGCTCACCCTTGCCGGCAGGGAGCTGTCGCTCACGGGCGCGCGGGTCATCGACATCGCGCTCAAGTACGGCTACGAGAGCCCCGAGAGCTTTGCCCGCGCTTTTGGGAAATTCCACGGCATAAGCCCCTCGGAGGCAAAGCGGGACGGCTCGCGCCTTCGCAGCTTCTCTCCCCTTTCCGTGCAGATCATATTGAAAGGCGGAAGCTATATGGACTACAAAATTGTTGAAAAACCCGCGTTTAAGGTACTGGAAAAGGTGGAGCGCCACCGCATTGCCGACGCTGACGGCGTCAACGAGGTCCCTGATTTCTGGACCCGCTGCCACGCTGACGGCACCGTCGCGCGCCTGCTGGAGCTGACGCATGACAGAAGCTTCATCTACGGCGTGTGCCACGGCAACAAGCCCACGGACGACAAGACCTTTGACTACGGCATCGCCGCGCTCTACGACGGCCCCGCCGTCGAGGGCTTTCGCATAAGCGAGATACCCGCGCGCACCTGGATGGTGTTCGAATGCCGCGGCCCCATGCCCGAGGCCATAACCAGCGTCTGGCACAGGCTCTACTCGGAGTTTTTCCCCGCCAGCGAGTACCAGCCCACCTATGAGATGGACATTGAGGCGTACACCGCCGGGGACATGAACGGGCCGGATTACCGCAGCGAGATCTGGATACCCATAGCGAAAAAGTAAAATCAGCATCAGCAAAATGCGCCGGCGCGGGAGCTTTCCCGCGCCGGCGTTTGTATTATCCAATTTATCCGAAAATCCGCGCCGCTAAATTCACCAGCGCGCAGGCGATGACCCCGCAGGCGCTCGGCAGCGCGGCGGCAAGCAGGGTGTATCCGGCGCTGCCGCTCTCTTTTTTTATTGTCATCAGCGTCGTGGCGCAGGGCCAGTGCATCAGCGAAAACAGCAGCACGCACAGCCCCGTGACCGCGCTCCAGCCGTTTGCCAGCAGTATCTCACGCAGCTCGGCAATGGAGGCGTAGTCCATCAGGCTCCCGCCGGAGAGATAGCACATGAGCATCACGGGTATGACGATCTCGTTTGCCGGAATACCCACGATGAATGCCAGCAGTATTGCCCCGTCCATGCCGATGAGCCGCGCGGCGGGGTCCAAAAATGCGCAGCATCGCGCCAGAACCGTCTCCCCGCCGGGCGTGACATTCCCCAGCAGCCAGATGATAAGCCCCGCCGGGGCAGCGGCCTTGAGCGCGCGCACCAGCACGAAAAGCGTCCGGTCGAATACCGAGCGCACCACCACCTCGCCCACCTTCGGCCGGCGGTACGGCGGCAGCTCCAGCGTAAAGGACGAGGGCACACCCCGCAGTATGGTACACGACAGCAGCTTTGACGCACACAGCGTCATGACCACGCCCAGCACGATAAGCCCCGTAAGCATCAGCGCCGAGCGCAGGGAGGCCGCCGCCCCGCTTCCGGCAAAGAAGATTGTGATGAGCGCGATCATCGTCGGAAAGCGCCCGTTGCATGGGACGAAGCTGTTTGTCAGAATGGCGATAAGCCGCTCGCGCGGGCTGTCGATAATCCGGCACCCGATGACCCCCGCGGCGTTGCAGCCGAAGCCCATCGACATGGTCAGTGCCTGCTTGCCGCAGGCGTCGCAGCGCTTGAAGAAGCCGTCGAGGTTGAAGGCCACGCGCGGCAGAAGCCCCACGTCTTCCATGAGCGTGAACAGCGGGAAAAATATCGCCATCGGCGGCAGCATTACCGCCACAACCCAGGCCGCGGTTTTGTACACCCCATCGCACAGCAGCGACATCAGCCGTTCCGGCACGCCCAGCGCCGCCAATCCCGCGCCCAGCGCGTCCCCCAGAGCAAACAGCGCACCCGACAACAGCTTTGACGGATAGTTCGCCCCGCTTATGGTCAGCCACAGCGCCCCCGCCAGCAGCAGGAGCATCAGTGCCCATCCCCAGATTTTGTGCGTCAGCAACCGGTCGATCCGCTCCTCCCGCACAGCCCCGCGTGCCTTTTTCGTCACGACCTCACCGCAGATACGCTCCGCCCGGTCGCCTATGGCCTGGGCGCTTATGTCGGACAGCCGCTGAGGGTCTATGCCCAGAGCGCGAAGGTTTTCCAGCGCTGCTGCGCGCGCTTCGGCAAGCTCCCCGTCTTCAAGCTCCATACCCAGGTGCTCGCGCAGGCTCTCCATAAGCGAGGCCTCCCCCTCGCACACGCGCAGGGCCAGCCAGCGCGGCGGCAGCGGCGGGCGGTAAGCCTCGAAATAGTCCGTCAGCGGCTGCATGGCGCGCTCAAGCTCCCAGCCGCAGCAGACCGGGCGCGGCTGCGCGCCTTGAACAGCCCCTTCCAGAGCCGGAACAAGCGCGTCTATGCCTCTCCCACGCCCCGCGCTCATGCCGATAACCGGTACGCCCAGCAGCTCACTCAGGCGCTTCAGGTCCACGCTCACGCCCTTTCGCGCGGCCTCGTCGAGCAGGTTTACGCACACCACCACGTCGCCGCAGACCTCCAAAATCTGCAAAACAAGGTTCAGGTTCCGCCGCAGACAGGTCGCGTCGCACACGACCGCCACCGCCTCGGCCCCGCCGAACAGCAGCAGGTCACGCGCCACGGCCTCCTCGGCCGAGCGGGCGAGGAGAGAATATGTACCTGGAATGTCGGCGAAGATCCAGCTTTGCCCGTCCTGCCGCAGCGTGCCGTAGGCGCTGCCGACGGTCTTGCCCGGCCAGTTGCCCGTGTGCTGGCGCATACCCGTCAGCGCGTTGAAAAGCGTGGATTTGCCCACGTTCGGGTTCCCCGCCAGGGCTATCAGGCGCGCGTTTTCCTCCCTGTCGAGCTCGGCATCGGCGTTTTTCGCCCCCGCGCCGACGCTGCTGCTTGTAAGACCCATTTATGATCCCCCCAATACAGGTGCTGCACCCATACTATGCGCACCGCCGCGCTTTTGCCATCCCGCCGCGCCAACAAAGTACGCCCGCCCTTTACAGGGCGGGCATAAAAGCGCCTGAATATGTTTACAGCGGTTCGATAAGTATTGTCTGCGAGTCCTCGCGCCGCAGGGCGATTACCGTGTCGTGTATGAGATAGGCCACGGGATCGCCAGAGCAGCTCCTGAACAGCGCCCGCACCGGCGAGCCCGGCGAAAAGCCCATGTCCAGAAGGCGACGGCGCATTGCGCCCTCAGTGCGCAGCGCGCTGACAACGGCGCCGCTGCCGCATTTCAGGCCGCTCAATGTATTTGTGGGCGGCATAGTCATCCTTCTTGTTTATAAATTCGGGAAGCTGTTCCCATTACAGCTTATGACGCCCGGAGAGAAAATGCGAAAAGTACTTGACAAACGCGGTGTGATAAGTTATACTTTTCTTACAAATTGCAAATACTTGTACTTTTCTTACCAAGAAGGA
This sequence comes from Butyricicoccus sp., assembly GCA_023664105.1. Taxonomy (GTDB): domain Bacteria; phylum Bacillota; class Clostridia; order Oscillospirales; family Oscillospiraceae; genus JAMPGF01. Next base: position 20,071 of record JAMPGF010000004.1, read on the forward strand.
GGATAAATCCATGACAATGAAGATACCCAAGGGAAAATACATCAGCACTGTCAGTCTCGGCGAAAAGGGCCAGATCGTGATTCCCAAAAAAATGCGCGACATGTTCGGCATACAGCCCGGCGACACGCTGCTGCTGCTGGCGGATGTAAAGCGCGGCATAGCCATTACCAAGTACGACGCCATGGGCGGACTGTTCGAGCGCGCGCTGGCCGACCAGCGCGAAGCCGACGCGGAGGAAGGCGACGGAGATGCCGGCGATTGAGATACTCTCCCTGACCCGCCGCTTCGGCAGCAGGACGGCGGTGGACGCGCTGAACCTGAGCGTTGAGGAAGGCGAGCTCTTCGCCCTGCTGGGCGTAAACGGCGCGGGCAAGACCACGACGGTGAAAATGCTCTCCTGCCTGCTCAGCCCCACGGAGGGCGATGCGCGCGTGCTCGGCAGCAGCATCACATCCCAGCCCCGCGAGGTGAAACGGGTCATAAACGTCTCCCCGCAGGAGACCGCCGTGGCCCCGAACCTGACGGTACGGGAAAACCTCGAGCTCATCGCGGGGGTCTACGGCGCGGGCCGCCGACAGGCAGCGGAAAAGGCGCGGGAGACGATAGAGCGCTTCGGCCTCGTAGAGGTTGAGAATAGCCGCGCGAAGATCCTCTCCGGCGGCTGGCAGCGGCGGCTGAGCATAGCTATGGCACTGATAAGCTCTCCGCGTGTGCTGTTTCTGGACGAGCCGACGCTGGGACTGGACGTGCTCTCCCGCCGCGCGCTGTGGGATATCATCCGCTCGCTCCGGGGCGAGACCACGGTGGTGCTCACCACGCACTATCTGGAGGAGGCCGAGGCGCTGTGCGACCGCATAGCCGTCATGTCCCGGGGCCGTCTCCGCGCCTGCGGCACCGCCGCGGAGCTGAAAGCCCTCGCCGGCTGCGAGAATTTTGAGGACGCCTTCGTGCGTCTTTCAACGGGGGAGGCGGGCGCGTGAGCTTTTTTGCCGTCAGGAATTTCAAGGAGATGCTCAGGGACAGGCTGAACCTGCTCTTCGGGCTGGGCTTTCCCATAATCGTGTTGCTTTTGCTGACGATGATCCAGTCCAGCATCCCCATCCCGCTTTTTGAGCTCGAGCGCCTGACCCCGGGCATCGCGGTGTTCGGGCTGTCGTTCATTTCGCTGTTCTCCGGAATGCTCATCGCCCGCGACAGATGCGAGAGCTTTCTCACCCGCCTGCTGTCATCACCGCTTCGCAGCGTTGACTACATCGCGGGCTATCTTCTGCCGCTTCTGCCGCTTGCCATGGGGCAAATAACCTGCTGTTTTGCCGCGGCCCTTCTCTTGGGCCTCAAAATGAGCTTTAACGCATTTTTGTGCGTCGCGGTATCTCTGCCCTCCGCGGTGCTTTTCGCCGCCCTGGGGCTGCTGTGCGGCTCCCTGCTGACGGACAGACAGGTCGGCGGCGTGTGCGGCGCGCTTTTGACCAATCTCAGCGCCTGGCTTAGCGGCACCTGGTTCGACCTCGACCTGCTCGGCGGCGCGTTCCGCAAAATCGCCATGGCGCTGCCCTTTGCCAACGCCGTCGAGGCCGGGCGCGCCGCGCTGGGCGGCGACTACGCGCGGATAATGCCGCATTTGTGGATAGTCCTGGTCTGGTGCGCGTTGCTGCTTATCCTTGCCGTCGCGGCTTTCGCGCGGAAAATGCACGCGGGAAATATATGAGTTAATAATTGCAAAAGCCGGGCAATAGTGTTATACTGTTGCAAAAAAGGAGGCGGTGGATATGCCGACACGCGCGCAGCTCAAGCAAAGCGCCAAAAACGCCATGCGCAATACCAAGCCGAGCGTGATGCTCATAGCGCTGGTTTATCTCATCATTATTTACGTTCTGGAGCTCCTCGAGTACAAGGTCATGTTCCCCGGGATGAGCCTTTACCGCATCTACATGACGATTCTCGACGGCGGGCTTCCTCCCATGAACACCGGCGCGGCGAGCCAGCTCATCCGGCTGGCAATCCAGGTGATGGGCACGATGCTCGGCATTGGCATAACCTCGGTTTGCCTGAACGTCAGCCGTTTCAGGAGCGTCGACTTCGGCAGCCTGTTTGATCCCTTCGCCATGTTTTTCAAGCTTCTGTGGCTGGACATTCTCATGGGGATTTACGTTATGCTGTGGTCGCTGCTGTTCGTCATCCCCGGCATAATCGCCAGCTACCGCTACAGCATGGCGGTTTATATCATGCTGGACAATCCCGAGTACTCCGCCTCTGAGTGCATCCGCCGCAGCAAGGAGATGATGGACGGTAAGAAACTTGACCTGTTCGTCCTTCAGCTGAGCTTCATCGGCTGGCAGCTTTTGACCATAATCCCCTTCGTGGGCATATACGTCCTGCCCTACGCGCAGACGACCTACGCCAATTTTTACAACGCCCTTTCCGGCTACATCCCCGAGGCGGACTACACCGTCCACGGCGACAACGGCCCATACAACGGCGGTGGCTGGGACAACGGTAAAGACCCGTGGGACTAATACTAATTCTCGATTGAAAGTTCAATCGAGAATTCCGCGTGCTGCGCACGCTCGCGCCGCGCAAAGCGCGTCGCGCCGTCTCATTAAAACCCTGATAAAAAAGCTCTTGGAGCTTTTTATCAGGGTTTTTATCAGGGTTTAGTATAATATACAATAAGACGCCGGATGAATCTCCGGCGTCCTACTATAGTTTCCCTTACACCCACATGTTGATGCCAGCCTTGTAATCGTCCAAAATGCTGACGTCAAACTTGTCGCCCCACATCGTCCAGTTCGGGTCCCTCCCCTTGATGTGCTCCCCGATCCGGTCCAGTTCGCTCTCCCATACCTTGTTGATGGTATTGAGCGCCGCTGCCCGTCTGGAGGGTGCAAACCTCTGAACCTCTCCCTGGATCATATCAAGGCGGTCCTTCTTGGAAAGGGCAGACGCAGCCGCATCCGTCTCGCCGCCCTCCTGCGCACCGGCGCTGTTCTTCGCATCGCTCAGCGCCAGCTCCTGAATCTTTTTTGTCGTCTCATCGGACAGGGTAACCGTCTGCAAACGGCTGACAAGGCCCTCGGCAATGCTCTGAAGCTGCTCAAAGCTGCCCGAAACCGTTTTATCCGGCTGGTAGGCCTGCTGCAGGGCTTCCGCCTTTGCCCTGAGCTGCTCCTGAAGAGCCTTCAGGGTTTGATCTTCGCCTGCACTGTAACTCCCCTGCGTGATATTCGCTGTATTTTTATCCGCGGCGGCATCGGAAGAAAAGCTGGCGTCATACAACCGCTTCGCGATCTGACGGGGGGTACCCTGAAGCGCGGCCGGCGACGAAAAGAAGTTGTTCTCATTGTCTTTTGCGCTGCTGCTTGTGCCCCATCCGTTGAGCAGAGCACTGTAAGCGGAAATCTTTGATGATGACGCCGCCGGGTTCGCGGAATAGCCGCTGCTCACGTTCTTATTTGCAATTTTGTAGAGCATCTGCTGGTTTCGTGCGATTTGTCCAATGTTCATAATGATCGCTCCTTCGCTGTCTACCGCTGTCTATATCCGTTATTCCCGACTATATTTCACCAATATAATACAGCATCAAGCCGGAATAGTCAAGAGTGCAAAGTGACCGAATTTGCTTTCCTCACTGTTCCCTGCGCTCACAGGTATTTTATCATGAGTCAGGCACGGCCTGTCGACCCGAAAAGCTCCATTTTGTTCCGGACCACCCGCTTCATGGCCTCGATCTCATAGGGAATCAGCCCCATCATGGTCTTAGCGCCGGCGGTAAGGCCTTCCTCGATCCCTGCCTTGCCGGCCTTGTCGAGGTCGGTAAAAATATTCACCTTGCAGACGCCCTTTTGCACGGCGGTCCGGAAATCGTCATCCGCCAGCCCGCTGCCGCCGTGGAGCACAAGCGGCAGCTGCGTGCGCGCGGCGATTGTCTCAATGCGCTCAAAGTCCAGCTTTGGCGGGAACTTATAGTCGCCGTGGGCGTTACCGGCCGCCACAGCCAAAGCGTCTATTCCGGTGCGGGAAACGAAGTCAGCCGCCGTGTCCGGGTCCGTGAAGTAATCGCTTGGGTTTTCCAGCCGGCCCTTACCCTCGTTGTCGCCGACGTGTCCCAGCTCGCCCTCCACTGTCGCGCCCATGGCGCGGCAGATTTTTACCATCTCCGCCATCCGGGCGGCATTTTCCTCGTATTCAGCGGTGGAGCAGTCATACATGACGGAGGTAAAGCCCAGCTTCAGGGCCTCCATACACCTGTCAAACGTCAGGCCGTGGTCGTAGTGGACACAGACTGGGACCGCCGCCTTCTCCGCCATTGGGATCAGGTACTCCGCCACCCGCTCCAGTGACATCGCCGGCAGCAGTATCTCCGCCGTGCCGATCATGACCGGCGCGCGCAGCTCCTCCGCGGTCTCGATCACCGCGCGGGCCATCTCCACGTTGACGGCGTTGAAGAAGCCCACGCCGTATCCCGCTTCCTTCGCCGGAAGCAGTATGTCGTTCATGTTTACCAGCATTTTTTCACCTCATAGCTTCCCATCCGGCGTTTATGCGCGCTTCCAGCTCTTCGAGCGGCTTCAGGCCGCTGAGGGCGTCATATGCCGTGACGCTGCACGCGCCCTCAGCGGCGGCAAGCGCCGCGCACTCCCGTGGCGGTTTCCCCCGCAGCACCGCCGCGAGGAAGGCCGCGATGCTCGCGTCACCCGCTCCGGTGGCCGAACGCACGATGTCAGCCTTAAAGCTGGGCTGAACGCCCTCCTGATTGGCCCACAGCTCCGCGTCCAGGCCCAGGCGGGAGCCGGCGCGCTCCATCTCCGCGCGGCTTGCCGTGCGGTAATACATCCCCGCCGTGCCGCACTTTATCAGTACTGCCCTGCCGCCGCGCTCCATAAGGCTGTCCGCCAGCGGCTTTGCCTCCGAGGCCATATCCAGCCCCCGCGTCATGTCTCCGCCTTTCGCTGCAAGACGCTCGTACCGCCCGCGGTCGAGCATGAAGCACAGCTCCTCAAAGCTGGGGACGAAGAAGTCGACCCAGGGCAATACGCTGTCAATAATAGCGCCCCAGTCCGCCCGCCCCGCCTCCGAATTGGGGTCAACGGCGGCAAAGTCAAGGCTTGTGGCAATCCCCTTTTCCTTCATGCGCCGGAATATGGCGGTCAGCTCCGCGCCGCCGTCCTGATACATTTTCTTCATCAGCGGCGGATATCCGAAGTGAAACAGGGCCGCATCCGTCAGCGCCGCGTCCGGAATATCCCGGTTGGAAAAGGTGTCGTTTGCGCCGGGGTTATGCAGAAAGATACGGTCAATACCCGGGATAGCCAAAACAACGGAATATGACGTCGAGCTCTCCGCATCCGCCAGCAGGCCTCCGGCACCGTGCTGCTCCAAAAGCCGCGACAGCAGCGCGCCGAAGGCGTCCGCGCCCGCCTTTCCCATGAGTGTGACGTCAACGCCCAGCTTCTTCAGCGCAAGGCCGGTGTTTGCAACGCTCCCGCCGGTGTGTACGTCGGCCTGCTCCACATTCAGCAGCTTCCCCGGCTCGAGCAGCTCGCCCACACGGGAGTATGTCCGGCTGTGGGGTATCACGGGGGTGATGTCCAGGCAGATGTGCCCGGCCGCTATCACCTTTTTCATCAGTCGATACCCATGATGAGGTTCATCACGTACATCTCAAGCTGCTCAAGCTTGCGCTCGGCGATGAGCTTATTGGCGTAGTCGTAGTCGTATTTCGCCACCTTCGCCTCCAGCGCCTTGAACACGTTGAGGCTGTTGCGCAGATGCTCATAGCTGTCCTCGTCGGAGGTGGTGCGCATGGCCTTGACATCCAGACCGACGTACTCGCCCTTCGAGCCGTAGTTGTTCTCAACCAGCACCTTAACCTGGTTGAAGGCCGCGCGAAGGTTCTCGACACCGAAGGACTTGTCCTGGTCATAACGGATACCGTTCTGATCGTTCAGGTGCACGGTGAACAGCTTGTCGAATGCCAGCGCGAAGCCGATCTCATTGGCCGGGTCCAGTCCGGCCAGAATGGCGTGAGCGGATTCAAGGTTGCCGCCGACACGCTTGGGGTCAATTGTAGCCGCGGAGACGGCCATCACATGCCCCATGGTGCCGCAGATTGAGCGGTCAATGGGCTCGTTGGGCTTCGGCTCGATGCACACGCGGATTTTATCGTCGTAGCTGAGCATCTTGTTTATGGCCTCGACAAGCTGCTTCGTGGCCCAGACGGGGCTCTTGCTCTCGGCGCAGAGGGTACCCTCGCGCGCAAGCCAGAGCACTATCATGTCTCAGCCCAGCTCGTTTGCGATGTCGATGGAGCGGTAGGCGCGCCACATGGCAAACTCGCGGTCGGCTTCGCAGGTGCTCATAAAGCCGCCGTCCCTGGTGCGGCCGTCCATCCACAGGCGCGGGGCAACAAACTCAGCCTTCAGGCCGTACTTATCCAGCAGCTTCTTCACGCCGCGGGCATGCTCCCTGATCTCCTCCTCGGTCATGTTGTTCATGTCGGGCACCGCGTCGTCGTCGTGGAACTGGACGGCGGAGAAGCCCAGCTCGGCGAACCTGGCAAATTTGCTTTCAAGATCAATGGGCTGACGGGTTTCCGGGCCGTAGGAATCCGCGCCGGTATGTACGTTCCAGGGGCCCACGGAAAATTTGAAGTTTGACATGGCAGTTTCTCCTTTTCACTTTTATTTGTGCGGCGGCAGTTACCTCTACGCCGCTCTGTCGGGTTCATTATACTCCGCAGCCAGCGCCTCTTCCTGCATTAGTTCACTGAAAATAATAGATTAATTTGCTTTTTGTTCCCCGGCCGTGCTATAATTTTAAGAAAAATGTTTGGGGGGGCTGCACTACGGCAAAGGAATATGAGGTCGTTTCCCATCCTCACCTGAATCACATCAACGCGTTTCTCGTCCGCATGGTAGAGCGTTCAACCCACATCCACCGTGACCTGGAGCTTGGCATGGTTCTGGAGGGCTCTATCACATTGAAAATGAATCGCGGTTCATACCTGTTGGAAGAAAAAGACATTTATTTGGTTAATCCGATGGAATCCCACGAGCTTATATCGGACGGACACGGTGCGTTATTGCTGGCCATACAATTATCGCCCCTGCTGACTGAGCCTGTCTTTCCGGACGCACCCAATATCCGCTACTTAGGCAGCGCCAATCTGCGTGAGTGTTTTCAGAAGCTTCCGCAGCGCTATACGATCCTGAGTGCGCTCTGTGTAGAATTGGCCTGCAGCTATTTGGAGCGCCGATCAAATTATGAATTTAAGTGCTTCAGCCTCGCCGCAACACTATTCCACTTGCTGCACGCATCAATTTCCTGGGAAGTTATGAGCAGAGAGGATTATCTGCCTATGAAGCACCGGACAGACCGTATTCTCTCTATTACGGATTACATTGAGCAAAACTTTCAGCGCAAACTGCTGCTGAATGATATTGCCAGGAGGGAAAAGCTTTCGCTGACCTACCTTTCCCACTTTTTCAAAGACGCGCTGGGGATGACATTTCAGGAATACCTGAATCAAAAGCGGTTTGAGTATGCCTGTCATCTCCTGGCAACTACAGACCGAAAAATTCTGGATATCAGCCTGAACAGCGGTTTTTCCGATGTGCGTTACTTTAATCAGGCGTTTCAGAAGCAATTCGGCTGCACGCCAAGAGATTACCGTCGCGGGAAAAGCGGCGTATTTCTAAAGCTTCGCGTGCTGACCGGCACGACACAATACTTTTTTGCACCAGAAGATGCCCGGCTATTACTGGCTTCGCCACGGCAGAGCCTGTGGGTACAATTAAAGAACGATTCATTGTCCTGTTTTTTTGAGGAATAAGCAAAAAGCGGCAGATTCAGCAAAACAGTTGCAGCTAAGCTCTTCCGGCACAATCAGGCGCATAAGCCTTGTCATATATTTTGGCAAATAAATAACAAGTGTGGTTAAATTATGCAGTACACAAAATTGGGCAATTCAGAATTAAGAGCTTATCCCGAAATCAGGCTTGTGCAGATCGCGCAGCAGATATTGTGCCGGGCAAGGCGATTTGGCGCAGGAAGGCTTTGTGCCTTTCAAGCCAAAGCAGCGCCGCACAGCGGAAAATATGCAGGCAGGATGTGCGCGGATAATCTCGGGATATGTTCTAAATGTTTCCCGCATCTGCCTTGGCTGTATGGGCTTCGGGGATGCCGCGAAAGGCCAGCAGCATGCGGAATTCTCGATTGAACTTTCAATCGAGAATTAGTATTAGACTTTTTTCGCGGCGTGCGCGCAGCGAACAGCTGTGCATCAAGAATTTGTAAGCGGCAAAGCCGCTAACAAATTCTTAGATCTACGAGGTTTTTGACAGTCTGAAAGGCCGGGGCACAGCCCCGGCCTTTGCTTATGCCTGTGTCAGCGCGCCGTCTTTCGCAGCATGATCTTGCGCGCGGCGTTGATGCCTATTTTATACGGCAGGGGCCGCAGGGCGCGGTCCGCCTCCTTCAGCTTTTCGCGGATGCTGATATGCTGGGGGCAGTGCTGCTCACACTTGCCGCAGCCGACGCACTGCGCGGCAAAGCCCGGCTCGCGGCGTATGCCCAGATTCTGCGCAAACTCCATGCGCGCGGAGGACTTTTTCTCCATGTACATCAGGTTGTAATAGAAGAAGTTTCCCGGAATGTCCACGCCCTTCGGGCACGGCATGCAATAGCGGCAGCCCGTACAGCCCACCTTCTCACGCTCGCGGATGATTTGCTTTATTTGCCCGAGCGTCTCCATGTCCTCCGGCGTCAGATGCCCGGGCTCCGCCTCGGACGCTACGCGTATATTCTCGCGCACCATCTCCACGGAATTCATGCCCGAAAGCACGCATGTGACCTCCGGCTGGTCCCAAAGCCAGCGCAGTCCCAGCTCGGCTGGGGTATAGCCGCTGCCGCCGGAGGCGAGAAGCTGCATGGCCTTGTCCGGCAGCCTTACAAGCTTGCCGCCGCGAAGCGGTTCCATGATTATGACCGGTATCCCCTTCTCCGCCGCGGCCTGAAGCCCGCGCCGCCCCGCCTGAGTGTGCTCGTCGAGGTAGTTATACTGTATCTGGCAGAAGTCCCAGTCATAGGCGTCCAGGATACGCAGAAACATATCCGTGTCGCCGTGGTAGGAAAAGCCGATATTGCGCACGCGCCCCGCCGCCTTCTGGCGCGCGATCCAATCCTCGATGCCCAGGGCCTTGAGGTGCTCCCACTCCGAGCAGTCCGTGAACATGTGCATCAGGTAGTAGTCGATGTGATCGGTGCGCAGGCGCTTTAGCTCCTCGTTGAAGGTCTTGTCTATCGCCGCGGCGGAGCGCATGAGGTACTGCGGCAGCTTGGTGGCAATGCAGACACTGTCGCGGCAGTGGTTTTCGTCGAGAATACGGCCGAGGCATTCCTCGCTGCCGGGGTATATGTAGGCGGTGTCGAAGTAATTGACACCGTTCTCGATGGCGAGCAGAACCTCCCGCTCAGCCTTTTCGTAGTCGATGCCGCCGCCCTTTCTGGTAAACCTCATGCAGCCGTAGCCCAGCTGGGACAGCTGCTTTCCGTATCGGTCGGGTCTGTATTTCATACCGGTTCCTCCTGTAATTCGATTAAACGCTTCAATGCGCCTGCTTCTTTAAGAACCCTTTACCAGCTTGAAGTCAAAGATTCCTTCAGTACCTATTACATAAATCTGTTTTTCGGTTGTCTCACGCGTAGTCCCTGAGATACCGACGTTATCGAAAAAACGTTTCAGAACCTTTTCCTTTTTTCCCCTGTCAGTTCTCCCGACTCTGCTCGAATTCATCTCTCTTGAAAAAATAATCAGCATATGCGCCGTATCCTGTTTAAGCCATTCCGCGATAGATTGCCACCACATTTTATCTGTCTCCCCAAATGACATGCCAAATATACAAATAATATCGCTCTTGTCCAAAATGCTGTGCATTTCTTCAGCATTTTCGTTTTTGTAGATAATCTTATTTATATCTTTTTTTACCAAAGAAAATTTCTCATCAGATTTTCTGAATTCTTCATTGGCGATCTGGCTTTCGTCATTGACGCCCAATACTATATAACGCTCCTGTATGCGTCCATGGACGTGCAGAGCCCTTCTGCCGTTGAAAGGAGAAATATGAATCCAATTAAAACGGTCTGCAAAAATGTCCAAACATTGATCCAGTACATCAGTATAATTGAAGTTTACAAAAGCGTAATTTTTTTGAGCTCCGGACTCGAGCAGGATCTTTCTTACTTCCCCCGCGTCTTCCCCTTGACTGATCTCGTAAAAACGCCTTATTGTAGAATTCATTTCACGTCCTATTCTTTCCTTGTCCCCATAATCAACTGATTTCGCCTGTTCATCCAGGTATTCTGCAAGCTTACTTTCCAAATTCGCTTCGCTTTCACTAAATTCCCCAATATCCTCCGGGGATAACTCTCCCGTATATTTCCCAAGGCCGGATTCCAGGTCGGACCAGTACTTTGAATCACGGAATCTGTCTCCCGCTATCGCTCTTGCCAGCAAATCATCCGGACATTGCTTGCAGTAGAAATCATAGAAATCCCTATACCCCGTTTTCATGCCAACATTCAAATCAAATCCATTTCCGACCAGGAAGGTTATTTGCATGATTTCTTTTTTCGGGGAGTCTTCTTTTATTTGTATTTCTGCATTTTCTGCTGTTTTTTTCTCATTTTTTAAATACATTTTCTGCAAAGCGGCGTTATATTCGTATTTAATCGACTCCCAGATATGTCCGCAATATATATCCCCATCATTACATGCCTTAGGATGAATATTGGAATACCTTCCATGAAATGTTTCCCGCGTATCCATAGGCATTCCGCGGTCATTTAATTGCAGGACCGAAGCCGTAGGTGTTCGGAGACCATGAAACACCATTGTCACAAATTGGTTTTCTTTTTTTATGTAAATTTCGTTAGGGCTGCAGTTAAACAGCGAGCAGGTAATACATCCGGCATAATTAGGATCAACGGTTGTGGAGCTGACAATAATCCCCTTAAGGGCATAAGAGCCGCGTGAATGTAAAGTTGCCATATATTGAGAGGACAGGTATATAAATTCTTTACTGATAACCAAATAACGCTGACCCGGCAAAAGCGTATATCTGTCATTATTATCCTTATCTTTAATAGTTGCGGGTTCTTCTCCCGTATCCGCATCGCGGATAAACCCAATCGTGAGATCGTATCCCAAACCGGTAATGCTTTTTTCGCGTCTGTTTAGGATTATAATTCCATCGTTGTCAGTAAGGATCCTATTTAAATCTTTATCACTCAATACTGCCATTTCTGACGCCTCAATTCTTTAATATCTCTTCTGTTAATCTTACAGCTTTCGGGGTATCCACATCCCACATATCCTGAATAGGCATTTCAAATACCGAATGCGTCGGAATATATTGCTCCAAAAAAGTGGAAATTCTGTATTGCCGCTCTGACAGGTGTTTATCAACAATTGAAAATGGGCTGCTGAGCCATAGATATACCATTCCACCGTATTTTATTTCCTGCGTACACGTTATCCGGTCAATAATGCCGTCTTTTTGATACTTAATGACTCTCCCATTTTCTGTAAGTAAAGCTTTCTCAGAAAGAATCGAAGGTGTCCGCACGGTCTGAACAATCAAATCAGCCCCGCCTGCAAGATATTTTCTTGCGAAATCCATCATATCAACAAAATCACTTTTCCGCGCAACAACATCTTCAAAGGCCATGATAAAGGGAGGGGCAAGGATTTCCTTTATTCTCGAAAAAGTCAATAACGTTCCTCTTTGCACATCCTCCTCGATAAACTCAAGGTGCTCAGCATAGCTGGGAAAATAATCAATAAGATTCAAAACATCCGCGGTTACAGAATGGTAAACAATATATATTTTTTCAATGCCTGTATCTATCAAAAGATCTATAATATATGAAATCAAAGGCTTTTGACAGATTGGTGTCATTGGCTTTGAGGGAAAGGAAGAAGCTTTCTGCATTCGTTTTCCGTAACCGCTTGCAAGAATAACCGCATGCTTAACCTGAATATGGGAGCACATTCCTGGTTGACCTCTTTTCTGCTGCATAATTACCAATGTATTGTAAACCATTATAGCACAGGCCCGCCCCAATAAACAAGCATCTATGGCTTTTTCCGCACGTTGAGCCGCAGTGATTTTCATCACTGCGGCTCAGCAAACAAACTGTAGCGGGCTCACAATACATCTTAAAAATTGATATTGGCTTTTCTTGCCTGGCTGCACAAGTCACGCGTTGGCAAAGTGTAATCCTTCGCTATGCTTGCGGCAGCCGCGCCACGGATTCCGCATTGCCATAATTTCATCCTTTCATCTTTAAAACTGCCTCTCGGGAAGAACATTCCGTTTCATACTGGTATAGGCAACAACTGTATAAATCAGGTACACCAGAAAAAACGATCCCAGCGAGACCGCCAGAATGACTGCGGGGCTGTTTGCGCCAACCAGAGTTCCCGCTTCTGTCATGCCGCACAGATCCAGGATAAAAGGGACCGCGACCAGCACCGGGGGAACCACCGGCATGAGGAAATAGATCGCCAGCTGCCGAAACAACGCCCGCCTCATTTCCCGGCTGTCCATGCCCAGCTTGCGCAGCAGTTCAAACTGGCGGCGGTAACGCCCCGCCTCGCTGAGCTGTTGGACGGTCAGAACGGTGGCGGCGGTCATAGCCAGTGTCAGGGACAGATAAAAAAGCGGGAAAACCGTCATCGCGGACCATGCCGCTGTGTCGGAAACATTGACTGACTTGGAAAACAGTAGATCCCATTTGCTTGACAGGCTGTGAACGCCATCCGCAGCCCATTCGGCGAGGGACAGCTGCAGCGCCGTGTATTGCTCCAGCGAGACGTTGTGCTCCGTCATGGCGGCAAAGCAGTATCGGACCGGTGTAAGACCGGCGCAGTCCGCGTCCGGGACGACCAGCAGGAATTGATGCCCGTTGCCGTTCCAGAGATTTTGCGCAAACTGTTCTGTATAAATCTCTCCGATCGACAACGCTTTCCCGTCCAACGAGAGGGCCCGGTTCAATTGCCGCAACGGTTCTTCCAGATATGGCATGCAGTGAATGATGCAACAGCCCGGTTCCAATTCCGCCGCCGGCAATCCCAGCATATCCCGTAAGGCGGTGTAATCGCTGAACGCCATCATTGCGCACTCATTGAAATCATGGTCGTAGCTGTACCGCTGATAGCCGGCAGTTTCTATCAGATAATCAATGATGGAATCATCCTCGCCCGGATACAGCTTGTACTGCCAGGATGCGGTCAACGGAAGCTGTTCAGCCATATTTTCCCGGCACAGATCCGTATGACTTTCCTGGTCTGAAACGAACAACAAATCAAAAGCATTCCGTTCCAGCCGCCCCTGGAAGATACCGTTGAACACCATCCCGCTTCCTTCCGTGAGCAAGGTAGCGGTAAAGAGCAGAGATACCGTTGCCATAACGATACCCATTGTTGCCAGTTTACTGGTAAGGGTGCGGAAGATCATCAAATTCTGCCCCTGATATTTCCGCTCCGGCTTTCGCTCAAAAAAGGCAGCAACCCCGGAGGAAAAGCTGGTAAAGAAACCGTAGATGAATACGATGATACATACCGCGCCGATGACGCCAATCAGCAATTCCGATGCTGTCATCAGCAGAAGCGTCCCCAAAATGCCAAAGACGATAGAGACAGCAAACAGCGTCTTGCGCGTTTTTCCCTTTTTCACAAGCGCCGCCTCATTTTGCCGCTCAAAGTAAATGAGGTCATATATTTTCATATTGCGGATTCGTTTACGGCTCCTGATGAGCGCGAAAAGGTAGATGGCGGCAAAATAGGCCAAGGTCAGTCCAATGGCTTTCAGGGAAAAGTCATAACGGAAGTGATACGGCTCGCTGAACATGGTCAGCAGGATCGCCCGCAGCGCCTGATAAACCAGATTGCCCAGAGGAATGCCGAACAGCAGCGCTACGCCGCCCACCGATAAGTTTTCCAAAAAGAACAGTCGCGCCACCTGCTTGTTTTCCAACCCGATGAGCAGATAAGTCCCCAATTCCCGGCTGCGGCGGGAGAGCATAAATCCGGTAGTGTAGGACACCAGCCAGCCAACGATGAAAATAACCGCGATACTGGCAAGCACAATCGTCAAGGTCATATTATCCAACATACCGGACAGATTGTGGATTTCCTTTGAAAACACCAGGCAGTTGAATGCATAGAGCATCGCGCACACCATCACAACAGTGACAAAGTAGATCAGATAATCATCGGCTTGCCGCCTGGCGTTGCGGAAAGACAGCTTAGATAACGTCACTGACGTCACCCCCCAGCAAGGCCAGCACATCCAATATCTCATGGTAGAATACCGAGCGGCTGCGCTCTCCACGCATCAGTTCATTGAATAACCGCCCGTCCTTCAAAAACAATACCCGCCCCGCATAGCTGGCACTGTATGCGTCGTGCGTAACCATCAGAATAGTGGCTCCCATGTCCTGATTCATGGTTGTCATGATTTCCAGCAGGTTTTTGGAGGACTTAGAATCCAATGCTCCCGTGGGCTCATCGGCCAGCAGGAGCGATTGCCCCGCAACGATGGCTCTGGCGCAGGCGGCGCGCTGTTTCTGGCCTCCGGATACCTGATAGGGGAATTTGCCCAATATGTCAGTGATACCCAGCTTCTGGGCCACATTACTCACCTGCCGCCGGACTGCGTCAGGGTCGGAGTGGTTGAGAGCCAGGGCCAGACCGATGTTTTCCTCAACAGTCAGGGTATCCAGCAGATTGAAGTCCTGAAACACAAAGCCCAGCCGCTCACGGCGAAACATGGCCAGTTCGCTGTCAGACAAATCCGCAATGCTTTCTCCGTCCAGCAGAATATCTCCGGCGCTTACTGTGTCAATCGTGGAAATGCAGTTGAGCAGGGTCGTTTTCCCGCTGCCGGACGCTCCCATGATGGCGATAAACTCTCCGTCCGCCACATCAAAGCTGACGCGGTCCAGAGCTTTTGTAACATTGTTTTTGCCACCGTAGTATTTTTCAATGTTTTTTACTTGCAGCATATCACAGCCTCCTTTGCTTTGCCCTATGGTACAGCAAAAGAGACGCTTCTTGTATCGAAGTCATATTGAATTTCCTTACATTTTTGTAAGATTTCCTTTTGCCGGGAATGTAAGACTGACTGTTGTGCCTGTTCCGGGCTCCGACGTGATCTGCAAATCAATTTGCAGGCAATCCGCCAGCTTACGGCAGAGGTACAGTCCCATCCCTGTGGAACCGCCGCGGCAGCGTCCGTTGCTGCCGGTAAAGCCGCGGTCAAAAACGCGGGGCAGTTCATGGACTGGAATACCGATCCCATTATCCTGTACGATCAACTGCACTTGCTGTCCAATCCGTTTTGCCCGTAACTCCACAACCGGCTGCTCACTCCGATAGCGGACGGCATTTTGCAATAGCTGTCCTACGATAAAAGCCGCCCATTTCCCGTCCGTGTAGACGATTTGGCCTAAACAGTCTGCGTCCACTTTTACACCGCTTTGCATCAATAATGTTCGGTGCCGGTTAAGGGCCTGCGCCGTGATTTCCGCAAGGTCTGTCTGGCGAACGATGAAGTCCTTTTCCGGGCTTTCCGCCCGCGCATAGAATAAGGCCCGCTCCACATGGGACTCAATCTGCGCTAATTCCGGCGAAAGCTTACGCCGCACTTCCGGCTCGGCACAGCGGCAAATCAAACTCGCCGCCGTAATCGGCGTTTTGATTTCATGCACCCAGCTCTCTACATACTCCCGGTACTCCCGCTGTGCAGCCTCTGCGTCGGAAACGGCCTGTATCATGTGCCGCCCGGCTCTGCGAAACAATTCAAACAGCCTGCGCTCATAAGCATTCCGTGCATTGGGAACGCACTCGGCAAACAGATACTTTTTATCCAGCCCTGCCAGAATTGCTTCCAGCTCCTCCAGCCGGGCGCGGCATTTCATAAGATCTATTGCCTGTTCCAGTACAAAAATCAGCGCCAGAATGACCAGCAAAAGAACAGCTACGCCGGACTGCGTTCCCGTAGCAAGCAGGAATACCAATGCCGCCGTCATCACTATGCCATGCAAAATCAACCGTACCAGCCGGTCAGACAGGAATTCTCCAAACGTCATAACTGATACCCCAATCCCCGACGGGTCTTGATCAAATCAGGCAGACCAAGCTCCTCCAATTTTCCACGCAGCCGTGTGACATTGACGCTGAGCGTATTGTCGTCAATATAGATTTGGCTTTCCCACAACACTTCAATCAAATCGGCGCGCGGGACAATCTTTCCCGCGTGGGTCATAAGATGGGAAAGTATTTTCAGTTCGTTGCGTGTCAGCTCAACCGATTTCCCTCCCGCTGATACCGTTGCCTGCGTCAAGTGAAGCGTGAGGGCGCCTGCCGCTAACGTGTCCGGCTCCCCCGCCCCGCCTGAGCGGCGAAGGACGGCTTTGATTCGGGCCAGCAGTACGGGGATGTTATAGGGCTTTGTGATGTAGTCGTCCCCGCCGAGGCTTAAAGCGTGCAGCTCATCAGCGGCGGAGTCCCGGCTGGTGACAAAAATGACAGGCGTCTGGCTGACCTTACGGATGTCCCCGCACAGCGAAAGGCCGTCACGCTTCGGCAGATTCAGGTCCAGCAAAATCAAGTTTGGGCTGCACTCCAAAACCTTTGCAGCGGCATTGGTAAACTCGGCAACAAAAGTTGTCCGGTAGCCTTCGTTGGACAACAAAAGGGCCAGCTCATCCCTGATTACAGGATCATCCTCAATTATCATAATCTTTTGCATTTTCCCAATACCCTTCCCCATTGTTTTTCTTATTCTATCACATATAAGAGAACGGTGTCCAGCTGCGCTTGGCATTTCCGGTCAAGAGGCGGCGCCGGGAACCGCCAGATTTTGGGCATTCCGATAAATTTCCCGTAAAAGTCCCCCATGGGGGGATTTTGCACTTGCTTTTTATCCGCATTTTTGTTATTATAAAGAATAATGTATTGTGAAAAATGTGACAATACGATTATAATCAGATTTTCTATTTGAGAGAAAGGAGCACAGAAAGCGCAAACCGTGCGCTTTCCACATTCCGACTATGAAACTGATCACTGTCGAGCAAATGGAAGCCGCCACCGAACGGCTGCTGGAAAACGGCCGTCAGGTGGGCGCGGACTCCTGGCAGCAGCGTGTCAAGAACCAGACCCCTCACTGTAAGTTCGGCGAGGACGGCGTCTGCTGCCGCATCTGCTCCATGGGCCCCTGCCGCATCACTCCCAAGGCCCCCAGAGGCATCTGCGGCTGCGACGCCCATGGCATCGTCGGCCGCAACTACCTGCGTTTTACCGCCGGCGGCGCCGCCACCCACTCCGACCACGGCCGTAACATCTGCCACACCCTGTACCAAGCCAAGGACAGCGGCAGCTACACCGTCAAGGATCCCGAAAAGCTGAAGAGGATCGCCGGCGAGTGGGGCATCGAGACCGAGGGCAAGGATATCTACGACCTGGCCCACGAGGTCGCCGAAACCGCCCTGATGGAGTACGGCAAGCCCTTCGGCGTCTCCCGCTGGCTCAGCCGCGCTCCCGAACACACCCAGAAGCTGTGGCATGACGCGGGCATCGAGCCCCGTGCCATCGACCGCGAGGTCTCCCAGTCCATGCACATGACCCATATGGGCTGCTCCTCCCTGCCCGAGGCCCTGGTCCGCCAGTCCCTGCGCTCCGGCCTGAGCGACGGCTGGGGCGGCTCCATGTGCGGCACCGAGTTCTCCGACGTGCTGTTCGGCACCCCCAAGCCGGTGGACACTACCGCCAACCTGGGCGTCATGGAGAAGGACATGGTCAACATCGTCGTCCACGGCC
>JAMPGF010000050.1 GCA_023664105.1 Butyricicoccus sp.
TCCGCCTTGGTCGTGCCGGTCAGCGCGACCTCCGCGCCCTCGGCGGCGGGGGCCACGACCAGGGGAGCGTTCAGGCTCGCGTCCTCGACGGTGACCTTCGCGCCGGCGGCGACGATGACGATACCGTTGACCTCGCCGGTGATGGTCTTGTCCTCGGTGACATAGTCGGCGATCATCTTGTCAGCCAGAGCCGCCACGGAGGCGCGGTTTATGTCCAGCTGGGGAGCGACCTGGTTGTCGCCCACGCCGTTCATCATCCCGCGCTCGGTCAGCGCGGCGACGGCGCCGGCAGCCCAGGACGAGACGGAGCCCGCGTCGGCGTAGCTCAGGGAGCTGCTGCTCGGCTTGATATCAAACGCGCGGGCGAGCATGACGGCCGCCATCTCGCGGGTGATGGTCGCGTTCGGGGACGCGGTGGTCGCGCTGGTGCCGTTGATGACGCCGGCGGCGACGAGCTTGAGCATCGCGTCGGCATACCACGCGTCATCGGGGATATCGGCAAAATTGTTGGGGGCTTTCTCGGTGTAGCCCATCATGTTGCAGAGCATCTGCGCGAATTCCGCGCGGGTCATTGTGCCGTTGGGGTCAAAGACTCCGTCCGCCTTGCCGTTGAGCACTCCTACGCTTGCCCAGCGGTCGATCGCGTCCTTACCCCAGTGCCCGTCGGTGTCGGCGAAATCGGCCAGCGCCGCCATGGGCATGAGCGTCAGCATCATGCATACGACAAGCAGTACTGACAAAAGTTTTTTTTTCATGTTTTGGCATCCTCCTTAAAAATATTTCCGTCCGGTGGTTCCCGGTACGGCAGGATTTTTTGGCCCTCAATCTCTGAGGGCCAATTTTCGCAATGATTATAGCACATTAATTTTAAGTTGGCAAGTGCTTTTTCACCGACATAACGCAATTTGAGTCAAAAAATAATAAATTCATCCCTCCGTCCCCTCCCGCCGGCGTTTCCCGCGCCGGCAAAAGGCTGGCGAAGCTTTTAATTTTGCCGCATATGCGCCGTCACGGTCTCAATGTCCGGGATGCTCGGGATGCCGCCGTATTTCTCCGTCGACAGGCTCGCCGCCGTCGCGGCGAAGCGGGCTATATATTCCAGCTCCTCCTGATCAAGCGCCTCCGGCGCTTTGCCCAGCCGGAGCAGGCGGTATACGGCGCTGCCGCCGAATATGTCGCCCGCGCCGGTGGTGTCCACGGGCGAGACCTTCGGGCCCTGCGCCTCGCAGCGCGCCGCGGCGTTTTTCAGCAGGCAGCCCTTCGGGCCGAGCGTGACCATGGCCAGCTTTACGCCGCACTCGCCAAGCAGGCGGCCGGCCCCCTCTTCGGGCGTGCAGCCCCAGAGGAACTCCAGCTCCTCGTCGCTGATCTTCACCACATCGGCCTGTTTGACGCTCCACAAAATCTGCTCGCGCGCCTCGTCCCCGCTGCGCCAGAGGGGCTTGCGAAGGTTCGGGTCGCAGGTTATCAGCTTGCCCTTTTCCTTCGCGTAGGCCACGGCGCGCCGCGTCGCCGTGCGCGCGGGCTCGTCCGTCAGGCTGAGGGTGCCGAAGTGGAACACGCGGGAGCCGTCAATGATGGATTTGTCGATCTCCTCCCAGGTCAGGCGCGTATCCGCGCCGGGCTTCCGCGCGAAGCTGAACGAGCGCTCGCCGTGCGCGTCGAAGGTCACGAAGGCCAGGGTGGTGAATACCTCCGGGTCGACGGCGATACCCTTCGTCTCGATCCCCGCGGCGCCGACGGTGCCGAGCAGGAGGCGTCCGAAGGCGTCGCCGCCCACCTTGCCGAGGAAGGCGGTTTTGCAGCCGTAGGCGCTGAGCGCGGCGAGGAAATTGCCCGGCGCGCCGCCGGGATTGGCCTTCATTGTCGGGTAGCCGTCCGCGTCCGCGCCCTGCGCGGAGAAGTCGATGAGCAGCTCGCCGATCGCGGTCACATCATATGTCATATCGTTTTGTTCTCCTCTCTTGCCCGTATGTTCCGGTACTGTAAGAATTTTATATCAGAGGCATTCTTTTGTCAATCAAATTGTCCGCTTGCCATGCGAAAGCGGACGCTGTATAATGGTATTATAAAGTATTATAAAAAAACACAGGAGGAAAAAACATGCTCTGTCAGATTGAAAACGGCAGTCTCCGCGTCTGCGCCGACACGCGCGGGGCGCAGCTGATGTCCATCCGCTCCGCCGGCGGCACGGAATATCTGTGGCAAGGCGGCGAGGCCTACTGGAAAAACCGCGCGCCGAACATTTTCCCATACGTCGCGCGCCTGACCGGCGGGCGCTATACCTACCGCGGCAAAAGCTACGGCATGCCCCGTCACGGCTTTGCGCCCGGCTCGGAATTCAGCTGCGAGTGCGGCGGCGAGGCTATGACCTTCCGCCTGGACAGCGGCGAGTCCACCCTGGAGATGTACCCCTTCCGCTTTTCCTATTTCATCACCTACCGCCTCGGCGGCGGCACGCTGTACATCGAAAACCGCGTTGAAAACCGCGATGACAAGACGATGCATTTCGGCCTCGGCGGCCATCCGGGCATAAACGTGCCGCTGGACGTGGGGTTGAGCTTTGAGGACTATTTCCTCGAGTTCGCGCCCTGCGCGCCCCGGCGCGTGGTGTTTACCCCCGACTGCTTCGTCAGCGGGCGGGAGGCGCCCTTTGAGCTTAAAAACGGCAGGATGGACCTGCGCCATGAGCTTTTTGACGACGACGCGGTAGTCCTGCGCGGCGCGGCCTACCCCGTGACGCTGCGCAGTGAGCGCGGCGCGCACGGTGTAACGCTCGACGCCTCCGGCTTCCCGCTGCTGGGCTTCTGGCACATGTCGAAAACCGACGCGCCCTACGTCTGCCTTGAGCCCTGGACATCGCTCCCCTCGCGCAGCGGCGTGGTCGAGGATCTTGAGACACAGCCCGACCTGATAGCGCTTCCCGCCGGGGAGACGTACAGGGTTGAGTGGTCGCTGAGGTTTTTCTAAAGGGATCGAAAAAGAGGCGGCTTTGCCGCCTCTTTTTTGGCTTATGGCCTGTGCATTTCTATCGACATTACCTCCGGCAGCTCCCGGAGCGTGCGTATCATGTCCCTTGAGCCGTAGTCCGCGGGGAAAATGACCTCGCACCGGGCCTCCACAAATCCGTCGCCGGCGCGTTTGAGCCCGACATCCCTCGTGCGCACGGAGAACCGGGCCAGGCGGTCGAGCACCGCCTCCTCCGTCTCCCCCTCCTTCACGCGGAAAACGATCGTCCCCGCCTTCTGCGGACTGACGAGCATCGTCCGGTAGTGCAGCAGCATCTGGAAGCACACGATCATCAGCGTCGTCGCCGCGCCGGTGAGGTACCAGCCCGCGCCGATGGCGATGCCGATGCCCACCGTGGCCCAGAGCCCGGCGGCGGTGGTCACGCCGCTGACGATGTCCCGGCGGAAGAATATCACGCCCGCGCCCAGAAAGCCGATGGCGGACACAACCCCTGCGGCGACGCGCGAGGCGTCGACATTCACGCCGCCGCCCACAACGTCGGAGAAGCCGTACTTCGACAGCACCGTCATCAGCGCCGCAGACAGCGCCACGATAAGGTGCGTGCGTATGCCCGCGCCCTTGAAGCGCCGCTCGCGCTCCAGCCCGATCACCGCGCCGCACAGCGACGCGAGGAATATCCGGAGTATGTAAATCAGCTCAGCCGTGTTGAAAAGTTCCATAGCCTCACCCGCTCCCGCACAGATTTTTCATATTATACTACTGTTCCGCCCTGATCTTTATTCAGCGGTTTCTTAACTTTCGGCGGTTCATCTTTCGACGACCACGGTAATCATCACCAGATCCTCGCCGCCGGTGTTGATGATGCTGTGCTCCGACCCCTTCCTGCAAATATGGCATACGCCTTGCGCCAGCGCTTCCTCCAGGCCGTCGCAAATCGCTTTCCCCGTACCCGAAATGATATAGTTGATATCGTCGCTCGCAGTATGCCGGTGCAGTCCGATAGAGCCGCCCGCGTGTATCCTGCACGGGATGATCTTCCCCCGCTCGTCCATATACATCCTCGCCGACATTTCCCCGGTCCCGCCGTTCATCCCCGGGCCTTTCCGCTCGGTTATCCCGTTAAAATCAATACGCATCGTTCAGCCTCCTGACAGCGTTTCCGTGATATTTTTGCACTGAAGCAGTTCCACGCCCGTTTTATCCAGCCTCATGGAAATTTCATATGCTTCCAGCCCTTTTTCTATTGCGGATTGAACAGCCCGTTTTACTTCCTCATAATGCGTGCTGTGTATTCTCGCTTTCGGATTGGTGATTTCATACTGGTAAACCGTTGCCAGGACCGCCCTTTCATGCTCCTTGAGGGAGGCCGCAAGCTCGTTTATATGCTTAACAAAACGCTCGGTAGACGAAAACGGCGTGACCGGCCTTGTTTTTATGTGCTTTCCATAAGTTACCTGCAACGTATTCAACGGCGTTTTTACTTCTATGTACGTGCTTCCAACCAGAAAATCCAGTTTGGAGATGCCGAGCTTCACTTCCCTGTGAATTTCCGAATATCCGGAAACCATGTTATCGAGCTGATGCGTCCGCAGGAAAAAATCCACCAGCCTGTTAGAGAGAATCTGATTTATTCCCACCCAGTTTTTGTCCGGCTCATCCAAATCATCCGCCGATACAGCCTCGACAGTATACGGGGTTTTTCTGTTCGGGTCTTTGCTCCCGGATAATAAACACGCTATATTTTTTGTGTCCAAATCCCCGATACGCCCGGTCGTAGGGCAGTGGCAGCTGACCTCCGTGCCGTCTATATCGACCGTCATGGTAAATTGGGATTTGCGTTTTACAATTACGCCCTCCACTAACTCGCTGTCAAAAAGATATTTCATACCTGTCTCCGGATTTTATAATATATCATTTAAGCGGCCCTGCCGCTTTTTCGTTACGGGCTGCACCGCCCGCAGGGCGCGTAGCCCTGGGCGATGAGCAGCTCGCGCGTGCCCGTGTATTCCTGGCTCTTGCCCTCGCCTATTTCGGCTACGGACGCGCAGCCCGGGTCGTGGAATTTCTTTGTGCCGGTGTTGAGGACATAGCTCATCTCCACCCCGTCATAGGCGTCCGGCCCCAGCTTGCTCTCGCCCGTGGCGTAGTCTATCTCGATGCCCGGCTGCACGTTGTAGCAGAAAATATTGAAGCAAACGCCCTCGCCCCCGTCCTCGACAGACCAGCCCTCCATCTGCACACCGTCGGCGACGAGGTTGTCCCCGTCGAATATTGGCGTGACGCGGTAGAGCACATGGTTCTCCGTCTCCTTGACGTAGTCGCAGACCATGTTCTCAAACGGCAGCATCCCCACCACATTCAGATAGCGCGTGCCGGTTATGAGGTTCTGCTTGTTGGCGTTCTCGCCCGTGAGCTGGAAGCCGATGAGATGGCAGCGGTTATACAGGCTCTTGCCGTCGACAATGTCGTACTGCACGCTCTGCCAGCCGGTGGGCCTGACGCTGCTGATGCTGCCGCGCGTATCCGTGGGCATGAGGTCCGTGCCAATGCTGGCGATGGCGTAGCCGCAGCGTCCGAGCTCGTCGAGCTCGCTGTAGTACTCATAGGAGCTCGTCGTCCAGTCGCTCTCCGTAAAGCCCGGCACATTCCCGTTGAGCACCGCATACGGCGATGTGCCGTCATACTCCGGAATGCCTTCCTCCGCTTCGGCGGTCTGCACCGGCCCGGACAGCTGCGCCGCCTCGGGCAGCTGCACCGGCTCGTCCGGCGTCTCCTCCTTTGCCACCTCAATGACATACCACACCACCGCCACAATGAGCAGCACGATAAGCACAAGCCGGACATACCTGTTTGACAAAATCTTCATCTGACGTAGACCTCCCTTGTGATATTCTCGTGCGACGAGCCGGCGAAATCCCGGCTGTCGGCAAGGCGCAGGCCGTATTCCTCCGGCTGCACGTCAAAGCTCACGTCGCTGGGATAGTCCCGGTTCCAGCGGTATATCACCAGCCGTTCCACCCTGTCCATGTACGGCGTCAGCGCCGCGTTTTCCACAAAGCAGACATCCCCCTCGCCCGCGGCGTCGAGAAAGTCCCCGCTTATCCTCACCCGCTCCCGCGCCTTTGCGAAAAGCCCCGCGGAAAACGGCGCGGCGCGCACCGGCGCGTCCCCGGCGAATGCGAGCAGGTCGTCAATCAGCCCCCTGTCGCGGCTGACACGGCGGCCATAGAACAGCATACCGCCTCGGTTTTCCACACAAACAACCGCCGTCATCTCCCGCCCTCCTCAGGACTCATACGGCTCCATGGCCTCGTGGAGCCTGTCGGTGATTGCCGCGGAAAACACCCGGTCGGCGTGGGCGTGTATGGCGTCCATCACGCCGGCGGCGGACTGGAGCGCTATCTTCCCGCCGCTGTAGAGGTCCATGTCGAAAATAAAGCGCGGGCGCTTCTCCTGCACGGCCTGAACCCCCTCGCCGGTGCGGATATTGCGCTTGATAAAGCCCGGCCCGGCGTGGAGCTTGAGCGCGCAGCGCTCGTCCAGGCGCGTCTCCATGTCCACGCTGCACTTGATGATGTCGCCCTCGCGCGTCCCGTCCAGCGCCAGCGGCCCCAGGTACTGCGGCGCTACCAGCTCGCTCCAGCGGCAGTCCTCCAGCCCCAGCCGCTCGCGGGAAAAGCCGTTTATGTACCGCAGCCCGATCCGCTCAAAATATGCCGGACGGTAGACGCTGATAAAGCGCCCCAGCGGCTCGTCGAGCCAGCGGGCGAAGTCCGCCCAGCTGGTATAGCGCACCGTGGACAGCGCGATGAACGAGCGCGTCAGGCACAGCTTGTACAGCCCGTCCTCCGACAGGAAAATGTGGCTTTTCCCGCCGGACTTGTCCTGCTCGGAGGCGTAGCGCGGGTAGTCCGCGCGCACCAGCTCCTGAAAATCCGCGGGCTCGCGCGTGTCAATGGACAGTATCGCGGGAAAGCGGAGCTGGCAAATCATCTCCACGATCTGGTTTTTCTCATATTGAATCTGTCTTCCGGAAAGCTCCATTCAAGCCGCCACCCTTCTCCTATTCGATTGACTTGAGCGCCTCGGCCATGTTGATGCGCTCAAGCTTGAAATACATGAAAACGTCCACTATCACCGCGAACAGCAGCGTAAAGCCGAAGGCGTAAACATAGCTCATTGGAAAAACGCGCGGCGCGAAATACATCAGGTCCACCCTTATCTGGCTGATTATGTATTTGTGCAGCAGCAGCCCCGCCGGCAGCCCCGCCAGCGCGCCCATGACCGTGAGCATCATGTTCTCGCGGAAAACGTAGCTTGACGACTCGTTCCGGTAAAAGCCCAGCACCTTTATTGTGGCGATCTCGCGTATGCGCTCGTTGATGTTTATGTTGGTGAGGTTATACAGCACGATGAACGCCAGCGCGCCCGAGCAGACGACCACCAGCCAGACAATGTAGTCCAGGCTCTCCATCATCGCGCCGACCCTCTCGCGCATCTCCCGCGCGGAGCTGACCGCGCTCACGCCCTCGCAGTCGAGGATTTTCGCGCCCACGGCGTCCACGTCCCGCCCCGGCGCGGGGCTGGCGTAGACGGTCTTGGCCTCGGCAACGTCCCCCAGCTGCTCCGTGAGCGTGTCGGCGGAGACGTAGACGTAGTTGTAGACATAGTTTTCAAAGATCCCGCTGACCGTCAGCGTCATGGAGTTCATGTCCTCGTCGCGCACGGTTATCGTGTCGCCCGGCTTGAGACCGAATGTCTCGGCGAGGTTTACGCACACCGCCGCCTCGCCCTCTCCCGGCCAGGGCACGCTCTGTCCCTCATAATGCAGGTCGACAAAGCCCTCAAGCTGTCCCTCCACGGGCGCGACGACGTGCGCCAGCTTCGCCGCCCCGCCCACGTCCACGTCCATGCTCAGGTCGTATACCAGCTCCGCGTCCGCTATCTCCCCGGAAAGCTCGCGGGCAAAGCGCGCGGCGTCCTCCGGCGTCTGCGCGTCGGTAAAGCTCACCGTGTACTCGTACAGCGAGATCTCGCCGTACTGGAAACCGACCACGTCCTGTATAGTGTCGCGTATGCCGTAGCCCGTCAGCAGCAGCGCGGTGCAGCCGCCTATGCCCAGCACCATCATAAAAAGCCTCTGGCGGTAGCGGAAGATGTTGCGTATTGACACCTTGTAGAGAAAGCTCAGCCGCTTCCAGATAAAGCCGACATGCTCAAGAAATACCCGCCTCCCGGTTTTCGGCGCCTTAGGCCGCAGCAGCTCGGCGGGCGCGCCGCGGAGCTCGCGGCGGCAGGCCATGTACGTCGCGGCGCTGGACACGGCCAGGTACGACAGCGTCGCCGCCGCTCCCAGCGGCAGGTTGAAATACGGCGTCATTTCTTCCCCGATGTTGTACATGATTTTATACGTCTGCCACATCACCAGCGGAATGGCGTAAGACCCGGCGAAAAAGCCCAGCGTGCAGCCGATGAGCGCGGCGGAGCCGGAATAGAGCATGTACCGCCCCATTATGCTGCCCGAGGAAAAGCCCAGCGCCTTGAGCACGCCTATCTGCGTGCGCTGCTCGTCCACGGCGCGGGTCATCGTCGTTATGCACACCAGCGCGGCGACAAGGAAGAAGAACAGCGGGAAAACCTTCGCTATCCCCGACATGATGTCCGCGTCGCTTTCAAAGCATATGTAGCCCACGTTCGTTCCGCGCCCGAGAACAAAGACCTCGGGCCGCTCCAAATCGTCCAGCTCGGCGCGCGCGTCGGCCAGCCCCGCCTCGGCGTCGGCAAGCCTGACCCTGCCGTCGGCCAGTTCCGCCTCGGCGTCGGCAAGCTCCTGCTCGGTCTCGGCCTTGCCGTCGTAATATTCCTCCCAGCCGTCGCTTATATCCCGCTCGGCCTTGGCTATGTCCCAGCGCGCGTCAGCCAGCTCGGCCTCCGCCTCGGCGACGCTCTCGTCGAGCTCGACCTTTGCGTCCTCCAGCTCCTGCACGCCGTCGTTATACTCCGCCCAGCCGTCGTCGAGCTCGGCGCGGGCGTCATTGAGCTGCTTCCAGCCGTCGTCAAGCTCGGCCCGGGCGTCGTCCAGCTCGGCTTTCGCATCCTCAAGATCCTTTTTCGCGTCGGCGAGCTCCTTTTCGGCCTTTCTGACCTTCTCCAGCCCGCTGTAATACTGCCGGTCGCCCGCGGCCAGGCTGCTCGCCCCGGAGTTGTAGCTTGCCCAGCCCGCGTTAAGCTGCTGCTTGACGTCGACGATCCCGGCGACATCCACGCCACAGTCCGTCAACATCGGGGTCAGCGTCTGCTGCTCCGTCGGGAGCTTGGCCTCCTGCTCCAGCATCTCGACAAGCTCCTTCGCCGTGAGCGCCGGCTGCTGGTGGTCATCCCCTTCGCCGCTTTCATTGCCGCCTTCGTTACCTTCGCCGCCTTCGTTACCTTCACCGCCTTCGTTACCTTCACCGCCTTCGTTACCTTCACCGCCTTCGTTACCTTCGTCGCCCTCGTTACCTTCGTCGCCCTCGTTACCTTCGTCGCCCTCGTTACCTTCGCCGCCCTCGCCATCTTCGCTCTCAAGCATTGCGGGGGCCGCGTTTCCCGCGTCACCGCCGGACTGGCCCCCGCCGGGCATACCGCCGCCGACCATGGCCGCCAGCCCCTCAAGCTCCGGCTGCCCGTAAAACGCCTCCTCCTGCGCCAAAAGCTGGCCCTTCGCGGCGTCGAGCTTCCTCTGCCCGGCGGACAGCTCCCTCGCCGCCTCCCGGAGTTCCTCCTTCGCCTCGTCTATCTCCTTCTGCGCCTCTATCGTCTTGCTCAGTCCGTCCTCGTACTGGGCCAGGCCGTCGGCGTAGTCGTTCTCGCCGTCGCGAAGCTCCCTTCTCGCGTCGAGATAATCGCGCTCGCCGTCTTCCAGCTTCTCAAGCGCGTCGGCCAGCTCGATTTCCGCGTCGGCTATCTCCGCCTCGGCCTCGGCGACCTTCTCCTCAAGCTCGCGCACGCCGTCGGCATAGTCCCGCCGCCCGTCGGCAAGCTTGCGCTCGGCGTCTTCCAGTTCGGCCAGAGCGTCGGCCAGCTCCTGGTCCGCCTCGGCCTTGCCGTCGTCGTACTCCCGCTGCCCGTCCTCAAGCTCCCGCCGCGCGTCGTCGAGCTTGCCCCGCGCGTCGGATATCTCGTCGTTGGCCTCGCCCACGATCCGGCCATAGCGGTGGTCGGCCCGGAGCTTTGCCAGCTCCGTAACCCGCGCCTCGCTGCCGTCGGCAAGGGCCTTGTAGCCGTCGGAGTAGATCATCTCGTCCGCGTCCAGCGCCAGGTAGATGTCCGTGAAATAGTCCGCGTCAAAGCCCTCGAGCGGGATGTAGACAAAGGCCGAGACCACTCCCGTGCCCAGCGAGGTGCTGCCGCGCTCGTAGTTTATGTACAGCGGGCTGGAGACAAGCCCCACTATCTCGTACTCATCAAAGGCAAATTTCTCCAGCGTATCCTCGCTGTTCCCTGCCGACAGGCGAAGCAGCGTCCCGATGTCACTGACGGGAAAAAATTTGCTGTCAACCACGCACTCGCCGGCCTTTTCCGGCATACGCCCGGAGCGGAGCGTGAGCGTGTTGACGCTCTCCGTCACCGAATGAAACGCCATCACGAGGTCTGCCCCGTCGACGGTGCACAACGCGTCGGCCTCAACCGCGCCCTCCGCGGCGCGCACGCCCTCCTCCGCAGCGAGTGAAAGCGCGTCCTCACTCTCGTAGCCGAGGGTGGAGATAAGCCGCCAGTCGTAAAAATCCGCGCCCTTCATGGATTCGTCGAGCGTGCGCACCATGGCGTCGCGCGTCACGACAAGCCCGGAGAGAAAGCCCGAGCCGAGCGCAATTATGGCGAGCATCGACACATATCTGCCGAGGCTGCTTTTTATCTCACGCAGAACGGACTTTATCATCTACCACTCGATCTCCTCAACCGGTCTGGGGTTCTCGTTTCGCCTCACCGTGCCGATGGTGCCGCTTTTTATGGTCACCACCCTGTCGGCCATAGCGGTCAGGGCGGAGTTATGCGTAATTATCACGACGGTCATGCCGTTGGCGCGGGATGTGTCCTGCAAGAGTTTCAGTATGGCCTTGCCGGTCTTGTAGTCCAGCGCGCCCGTAGGCTCGTCGCACAGCAGAAGCTTCGGGTTTTTCGCCAGCGCGCGGGCGATTGCGACGCGCTGCTGCTCGCCGCCGGACAGCTGCGCGGGGAAGTTTTTCTCCCGCTCGCGAAGCCCCACCTGCTCGAGCACCGCCGCCGGGTCGAGCGGCTCGCGGCAAAGCTGCGCGGCCATCTCCACGTTTTCCAGCGCGGTGAGGTTGCCGATGAGGTTATAAAACTGGAACACGAAGCCCACCTCGTGCCGCCGGTAAGCGGTCAGCCGGCGCTTTGAGTAGCCGGAGATATCCTGCCCGTCGAGCAGCACGCGCCCTCCGGAGAGGCTGTCCATACCGCCCAGAATATTGAGCAGCGTAGTTTTCCCCGCGCCCGACGCACCCACGATGACGCAAATCTCGCCCTTTTCGATCTCAAAGCTCACGTCATGCAGCGCCTGGATCGTGACCTCGCCCATGCTGTAAATTTTTTCGACATTATGAAATTCCACAAACGCCATTCCAACAACCCCAAAAACATCTATTCGGAATTTATTATACAGCATGAATTTGAATTTTTCTACCCTAATAAACAAAAAAGGCGCGGGATTAACCCGCGCTTTCATTCTTGATCTCAATCAACGTTATCTGGCTGGCCGTGTAGTCCGTCTCGCCGGTTATCGTGTCGGTGATCCGCGCCACGGCGGCCTCGCTCAGGCCCTCGATGGGCGCGGGCACGGCTACGGTTATGCCCTCGCCGCTGATGTACACCACGCAGTCGTCAAAATCCTTCGCCAGCAGCAGGTTTTCTATCTGCGCCTCCTGCATCGACCAGGTCGCCATCGCCGCGATGGACTCCATTGCGCTGTCGATGGTCTCCTGCGACGCGTTTTCCGAGCCCGCCGCCGTCTCAAGCAGCCCCAGCGCCTCGTCCCTGCTCTGCTGCCGCGTCAGCCGCGCCGTGGCGAAATAGGCCGACACGCTCTCGCTTTCCGCCTCCTCGCCGGCCGCCGTCTCCAGATACTGCTGTTCCGCCGCTGCCATCGCCGCGTCCTCCGCCGCCGCCATCGCCGGGTCCGCCTGACCGGCCCGGCTGTTGTACGACCAGTTGAGGTACACCGCCGCGCACACGAACAGCAGCACCGTCGCCATAACTATGTTGCGTTTCAGATTTTTCTTCACAATTACGCCTCCCGAAATCATTTCATTTTCATAACTGATATCTTGTCGCTGCCAAGGCCCGTATAGGCCATGACGGCGTTGGTTACGTCCAGCCGCACCGTCGCAAGCTCCGCGCCGTCGCAGACCACCACCGCGCCGTTTTTCGACAGCAGCACCCGCGCGCGGCCCACATCCTCTATCTGGGACAGCAGCGTCTCCAGGTTCTCGCTCTCCGTGGACAGGGGGACCCCCGTGGCCTCGAGCGCGTCGCCGCCTGCCTGCGCCGTCTCCTCCGCCTTCTTGCCCTCCGGCAGCAGGAGCAGCACAAGCGCGAGCAGTATCACGACTATCACGTATTTGTTTGCCGCAAGAGTGTGTAGCAGAGTGTTTTTTTCAACCGTTTTCATTTATTCTCCAGTGCTGGTCCTGCGCGGGTATTCCCAGCTCCTCCTCGATTTTCTCAGAAAGTCTCGCATCAAATTCCGCCTCGATTTCCACCTCGACCGGATACCACACCCCCTCCGCGCTCCACCTCGCCCTGACTGTGACCGAGCCCGGCTCTGAGCCAAGCAGCCGCGCTTTGTCCAATATATATGCCGCGCATCTCTCTTCTATGAATGTTCGCGACAGACTGTCCGAAATTTCCTGAGCCGAGGCGGAAATTTCCTCCGCCTGCCGCCGGCAGCGGGCGAGGTTGAGGGAATACCCGCTCATGTCCAGCTCCGCCAGCGGCGAGATGAGCGCAAGCGCCATCACCACGCCGCACAGCAGCTTCTGCACCCGCTTGACGCTCCCCTCCGGCGTCACCGCCGAGCAAACCGAGCAAAATACCGCCGCCCCCGCAAGGCCGAGTATCCAGTCTCTGAGAACCCCTGTCATGCCCCCACCGCCTTCAGCATCGAAATTACCGCGATGTACAGCATAAGCGTCTGGGAGCCCACAAGTCCCAGAATCATGCCGCAGGCCGTGCCCACCGCGTCAATAAGCTTCGCCATTGAGCCCGTGCACACGGGCGAGGCCAGCGCCGAGCAGGCTTTCAACAGCACATACCTCACCCCCAGCTTCAAAAACGGAGTCAGGCACACCGCCAGCACCGCCGCGAGCCCGAACACGCCCACCGCGCCGCGTATCAC
>JAMPGF010000051.1 GCA_023664105.1 Butyricicoccus sp.
GTTGCCGAGAGCGCTCCCGTTGTCGAGAGCGCACCCGCGCCTGCGGCCGAGGCAGCGCCCGCGGAGAATGCCGCGCCGCGCTTTGTCGAGCCGGAGAATCCCGGATACATCAACGTGATGCAGGTCCTCGTCGAGGAAAAGGCCGAAAAATACACCAGGCTGGCCGGCCTGTGCCAGTGCAAGCGCTGCCTTGAGGACGTCAAGGCGCTGACGCTCAACAATCTGCCGCCAAAGTACGTCGTGCTTGCCGACGGCGAGCGCGTACCGCGCCTGACGGTTTACGAGACCCGTTACAGCAGCGACATAACCTCTGAGCTTCTCAAGGCCTGCGAGCTCGTCGCGACGCGCCCGCACCACAGCCGTTCCGATCCCTGAGCCGGTGTGCAGCCGGTAAGGGGCGGAAGGCTCAGCCGGTGGGAGCATCGGCAAAAACCGAATGGCTCAGCCAAAATGGGCAGACGCGGAAAAGGCCCTGCGTATCAGTCGCGGAAAGCAGATAAAAAGCTGAACTTCTCAGTCGAGGAAAGCAGTTGAACAGGTCCGGCGTATCGGTCGAGAAGAACAGATAAAAAAGCTGAACTTCTCAGTCGAGGAAAGCAGTTGAACAGGCCCGGCGTATCGGTCGAGAAGAGCAGATAAAAGAGCTGAACTTCTCAGTCGAGAAAAGCAGTTAAACAGTTTAAAAATCCGCCGGCGCGAAAAAGCGTCGGCGGATTTTTTCCCTCTGGCGCTGTCCCTGCGCGTTTCTTATGTCTGCGGCCCTGAAGCGCCCGGCGATGCGCCCTCCTCCGGAGCTCCCTCAGTGACCTGGTTCTGGTTAGCGCTGGTCAGCTGCTCCCAGAGGGTGTTGACGTTTTCCATGCAGATGAAGTAGATGCTCGTGAGCATGCTTTCGGGTATTCCCAGCTCCTCGGCAAGCTCGGTTATTCTGTCCCAATTCGCGGCCTCATAGCTGAGCACCAGCTCGTACAGCTTGCCGCAGCGGCCCTCGCGCCGGAGCAGCGCGGCTTTTATCTCGTCGGAAACCGGCACCTGGTCAAGCAGCTCCGCCAGCGGCGCGTCGATAAGGTAGTTGAGCGTGGAGAACATGCCCATGACGTAGGCCTCGGACTTGGAAATGGGCATGTCGGCGGCGTGGTCCATAAGCTCGCTGCAGAAGTTTGCGCGCATAAACGACAGCTTCAAAAATTCCTCCGAGCCGGGGTCGTTCTCGCTGTCGGCGCTGTTGAGGCTGAGCAGGTAGATCCACTGCCTGAGCTGGCCAAGGCCCAGCGTCATCATGGCCTGGCGTATGGTCGTCGCCCTGTGGCGCAGGGCAAAATAGGCGGAGTTGACCATCTTCAGCAGTCCGTAGGTCAGGCTTGCGTCCGCGGAAATCATCATCTCGATCTCCTCCACGTCCGGCTCGTCGCGCGTCACGGCGACCATCAGGCGGAAGAAGTTGCTCTGGATATACGAGCTGCTGTACGCCTTCGCAGTCAGCCGCTCGGCGACATATGAGCCCTCCAGCCCGTCGGGCTCCATCAATGCCGCCTGGTAATAGAGCTCTTCGGCGTCCACATCGGTGATAATGCACTTTATTTTCATGCTGCGTGCGATCTCGATGGTGTTGCGTATGCTGGTCTCACTGGCGTGTTTGATGTTTATTTTGATGAAACGGATATCGTCAAGCAGGGCCAGATAGCGCGGAACAAACTGAAAATCGTTGACCGCGATACTGTAGCCCTCCTTGGCGTACTGGCGCACAAGGTGCATCGACAGCGGGTGGATTATTACCGGGTCGTCGATCTGGATGACAAGCTCGCTCTTGTCAAAAAGATGCGGCGTCTTTTTCATGAGCAGCATGGTGGTGAAGGTCATGAAGTTGAGCGTACCCTTGAACGCCTTCGTGCTGCTTTGCGTCAGAAAATTGTAGATGGTGTTGGCCACCGAGTATTCGTTGCTTGAGTTCGGGCCGTCGCTGCTGAAGGCCTGGTTGGAGCCGTGATAGAGTATCTCATGGCCTATCACCTTCCCGCCCAGATCCTTTATCGGCTGGCGAACAATATATCTGCCGCTCATAGCTGCCTCCTTCCCGTTATCAAATCAGCGGCACGAGGCCGCTGATTTGATAATGCTTTTCCGAATTAATTTTATAATCGGTTCTAAAGCCCGCTCCGTAAAATGCGCGCCTGTCAGAACTGGGCCTTCCTCTCCTGGCGGATAAGCAGCTGGTCGATGACCCTCACGAGGCGGCCTATCTCCGGCTTGCTCATCTGCTCGTCCGCGCCGAGTTCCTTGCCCTTGCGGCGCATCTCCTCAGTTATCAGCGAGGAGAAGATGACCACGGGTATATCCTTGAACTGCGGGTCGTCCTTGACCATCTTGGTCAGGCGGTGGCCGTCCATCTGGGGCATCTCAATGTCGGTGATGATAATAGAAACCTTGTCGCTGATCTTTTCCTCGCCTCGGTAGCTCTCCAGCAGCTTCCACAGCTCCAGCCCGTCCGAGCAGGTGGTCACGTTAGCGTATCCCGCCTTATGCAGGGACTCGACTATCATGTGGCTGAGGAGTACGGAGTCCTCGGCTATGAATATGGGCGCCTCGCTGCGCTCACGCGGGCCGAGGCTGTCAATCTCCGACATCTGTATCGTCGTCTCCGGGGCGATCTCGGCCACGATCTTCTCAAAGTCGAGAATGGTCACCAGATCGTCGCCGCACTTGGCAATGCCGGTAGCAACGCCCTTCTCTCCGCTGGATATGGTCTTGTCCGGCTTCTGGATATCATGCCAGGATATGCGGCTGATGCCGACCACGGTGTGAACACGGAAGGCTATGTTCATCCGGTTGAAGTTGGTGAGGATAAACAGGTCCTTCGCGCCCTTTTCAACGGGCTTCTGGAGCAGATAGTACGGAAGATCAATCACCGTAAGCACCAGATCTCTCGGCTTAAATATACCCTCCACCGCAGGATGCGAGTGCGGCATCGGCTTCACAGGCGAGGACAGCAAAATCTCCATAACCTTTGCCACGTTTATGCCATAGAGATGCCCGTTTATGGTGAACTCCATGACCTCAATCTCATTTGTACCCGATTCCAGCAGGATTCCCCGCTTGCTTTCTTCCAGCATTTCCAAACACTCCCTTCAATTTACACCGTGTGGTTTATCGTCTCTGTCCGTGCCGCGTCAGATAATGAGCTCCGGACGTCCGTAGCAGCGGATGCAGCACAGGCCGCTGTTCACGTCGAACAGCAGCGTGCGCGCGACCGAGCCGCCCACGTCCTCCTTGAGCAGATGTATGCCTTCCTTTTTTAAATTTATATGTACGCTCTCGATATTTCGGAGGCCGATATTCCCCAGGCTGCCGCCGCCGTCCTCGAACATCTTCGCCCCGCCGGCGATTTTGGCGGTTATCCGGTTACGTCTCGCGCCCATGGCCTCCATCTGCTTGAGCGTCTCCCTAATCCCCGTGTCGGCGTATTTCATGGTGTTCTTGCGCCCCGCCTCCATGTTCAGGGGCAGCATGATATGAATCAGCGCGCCGAGCTTGAGCATAGGGTCGCTCAGGCAGATTCCGATACATGAACCCAGCGCGTAGGTGACCAGCATCCCCTGGCCCTTGGCCATCTTCATATCCGCAATACCAATTATAATTTTGCTCGGATCAGCCATCGTTAACGCCCAGCTTCCTTAGTAAAGCGTTAAGGGACCTTATGTCGGGCGACATCAGCAGGCGGCAGGGGACCTGCTTGTTGTCGCTGACGAAATTTCCGCCTATGGTCATGATGTAATTCGACTGCCCGCCGTACTCCGCCATGGGAACTGCAAGGATCGCGCCCTGCATATCCACGGTAAAAGCCGGCACAGTCAAATGTATATCCATTCCGGCAAGACCGCTCAGTGCGTTGATAAAGGTGGAAATCATGATGTTTCCGACCTCGACAAGGGCCGAGCCCTCCATATCTGTCAGCTCCGTATAGTCCTTCACCGTCATGGACAGCATGCTCCCCAGAACGATGTTCACAAACTCCAGCGGCTGTACCGAGAGCATTATGCCGTTGAGCTGGCCGCTGAGCTTGACGAGGACCCCGGCGGTGATCTCCTCCGGGCCTCCTATCCACTCAATGGCCTCGTTGTACTCCATGATGCGCACCTCCGGCATGGTGATGCGCACCTGGCGTCCCAGCATCTGGGACAGGGCGGTTGCCGCGTTGCCGGTGCCTATGCTGCCGACCTCGCGCAGGGTGTCCAGCTCCAATGAGTTGAGCTCGTCATAATTTTTAATTACCATTAGCTTGCCTCCCGTCAGTTGCGCAGGCCGTTGATGGTGACCTCGATCTCGTCCGAGGTCTGCACCATCTTCAGGGCCAGTCCGTAAGCCCGCTGGGACTCGATAACCTTGCTCAGCTCCTCGGCCAGGTCCGTGTTGGACATCTCCAGCACGCCCTGGTGCAGCTTGCCCGTGCCGTACCACAGGCCGCCGTTTTTGTCCACGGGCATGTAGCGTGTGTCGGTTATTTGCAGCATCCCGTCGTAGTTGCTGTAGTCGAAAATTCCGATGGGCAGCTTCTCCGTCGGGTCTGTGACTTCGATGAGTCCGCCGTCCTCGCTCAGGACGAAGCGCCCCTCGCCGTCGGACAGGCAGAAGATCTTCTCCGTGTATGTCCCGTCGGGGCCGGGCTGGTCAGACGCGCGCACGTACTCGGCCATCACGAATGCGCCGTTGCGCGTGAAGCTTATCTCACCCGTCTCCAGATTTGCAAGGGCGAAAAAGCCGTCGCCCTCGATCATGTAGTCGAGCAGGTTGCCGTTGTCGATCACACCTCCCTGGGAAAAGTCCGTCGAGGTCATCATAACCCGCGTGCCCACGCCCATGGGCAGCTGCTCATTGTCGATGCCGAGATAGTTCTGGTACATCAGCGGCAGGAAGCGGGCCCGGTCAGCCTTGAAGCCGACGGTGTTGACGTTGGCGATGTTGTCGCCGTGGATGTTCAGCCGGAGCAGCTGCTGCTGCGCGCCGACGGCGCCGATATAGAAGGATTGGTTCATTTTCCGCTCTCCCTCCTGTCAGTATTACATGCGTCCCACGTCGCTGGCGGCGTGGCTCATGACTTCATCGTACATTTTCGTGACCGTGGCCGCGCTCTGGAGCGAGCGCTGGCTGGTAAGCATGGCGGTCATCTGGCGCACCATGTCGGTGTTCGAGCGCTCCAAATACTTCCAGTACACCAGCGGGTTATCCGCCGCGGTGCCATCCGGGCCGGTGAACATGCCCTCGTCGGTGTACTCGAGCTGATGGACATCGTCGAACTCGTAGACTCCGAGCTGGCCGAGGAAGCTCTTGTCCGCCTCGGTGTAGATATTGCCGTGGTCGTCGGCGGTTATCTTGTCGGTGCCGAGGTAGATCGCCTGCCCGCTGCTGTCGAGCACGCGGCCCTGGCCGGGGAAGCAGAGGTAGCCCTCATCGTCCAGCGAGAAGCTGCCCGCGCGGGTGTAAACCCTGCCGTTGTCGCCCTCGATGGCGAAGAAGCCGTCGCCGTAGATGGCGAAATCCAGCGGGATATCGGTGGGCTCGGGTATGCCCTGGTCAAAGCTGACGTAGATTTCGTCATTTGCGCGGATATAGCTCTGGCGTCCTATTTCGGTGTATTCCTTTTTTTTGTTGCCGACGATGTTGTACATCACGTCGTCAAAGGTGCTGGCGAGATAGCGGCTTTCCTTGTAGCCCGCCGTGGATACGTTGGTGAGGTTATCCGCGATGACGGTGAGGTTTCGCTGCTGCGTCAGCATTCCGGAGGTCAGGTTATAAAAGCCTTTAAACATTTCTCAATATACCTTCTTCCGTTTTTTGGTGGTTTTCTTGCCCGGCGGCTCCGCGCCGGTCATATAAGCGAGCATGTACTCGCGAAGCTTCTGTATCGCGCGCGAGTGTATCTGGGAGATGCGCGGCTCGCTCACGCCCATTACCTGGGAAACTTCCTTCATGTGCAGGTTCTTTTCGTAATAAAGCGAGAGCACAATCTGCTCGTTTTCCTGAAGCGCGGCTATGCCCTGGGCCAGCACCTGCTGAAGCTCCTGCTCGGCAAGGACGTTTTCCGGCTGTATGCTGGGGTCGTCGCTCGTCAGCTCGAAGCGGTAGCCCTCCAGGTCCCGCGCGTCCATGAGCGCGTCGAGCGAGAGCGTATTGCTCAGCGCCACGCGCGCGGCTTCCTTCTGGTACTTGTCGGTGGAGATGCCGAGGTGGCTGGCGACCTCCTGGTCCGTGGGGAAGCGGCCCAGCTCGTTGGCGAGGCCGGACACGGCCTGGTCGATCTCCTTGGCGCGCTGGCGGATGTTCCGCGGCAGCCAGTCCTGCTTCCGCGCAAGGTCTATAACCATTCCGCGTATGCGCTTGGACACGTAAGTCTCAAACTTTATGCCCTTGTCGGGGTCGAACTTGTCGATGGAGCTCAGCAGCGTCAATATCCCCTCGCTGACTATGTCGTCAACCTGGGCAAAGCTGCTGTACACCCCGCGTATCTGGAGCGCGGCGTTTTTGATAAGCCCCTCATAGCGCATGACCAGCGGCCACTTGAGCTGCTCGTCGCCGGTGGATTTGTACTCGGCCAGCAGCGCCTCGGTGCTCATGCGCTCTATCTCGGAGTCGGAGTAAATGCGGTTTCCCGCTGCTGCGGCGCTCATGTTCCCACCGCCTTTCGCTCCGTCGGCGCGGCCTCAGCCGTGATATTGCCGAGGGCCT
Source organism: Butyricicoccus sp. (assembly GCA_023664105.1). Taxonomy (GTDB): domain Bacteria; phylum Bacillota; class Clostridia; order Oscillospirales; family Oscillospiraceae; genus JAMPGF01. The sequence continues at coordinate 6,721 of JAMPGF010000051.1, forward strand.
GAATCTGCACGTTGTTGGTTATCTCATTGAAAGACAGCACATAGACGTTAGGGTAAAACTGGGTTATCATCTTGCTGAAATAACTGCGGATGACCTGGCTGACCAGAATCACCGGGGTCTGGGACAGGTCGCCGAACTTTTTCAGGTGGGTCGCCATCTGGCCGATGATGCTCTGCATCAGGTCCGGGCCCATGGCAAGGTACACGCCCTGCTCGTTTCGCGTAAGCGAGGAGATTATGCGCTTTTCCACCTCGGCGTCGAGGGTTATCACGCGAAGCTGCCCGTCCTCGCAGAAGCGGCGGGTGATCGTGCGCGCCAGCGCGCCGCGGACGGCCTCGATGGTCATGTCCATGTCGCGTCCCTGGAGCGTCGCGTCGACGGCGGTCTCGATGATTGTGGACAGGTCCTTTATCGGCACCCCCTCCTGCAAAAGGCTGCGCAGCAGCTTTTCCAGATTGGCGTAGGAGATTATCGCCGGCACGGCCTCCTCGACCAGCTCGGGCGAGGTCCTCTTGAGGTTTTCCACGAGCCGTATTGTCTCGGCGCGGTTGAGCAGCTCATAGGCGTGCTTCTTCACCGTCTCGGCAAGGTGCGTGAGCATAACGGACAGCGGATCTATGACGTTATAGCCGTAAATCTCCGCCATTTCCTTGTTCTCCGGCAGTATCCAGCGCGAGGGTATGCCGTAGGCCGGCTCGATGGTCTCGATGCCGTCTATCTCGCCCAGCGGATTGGGCGGCTCGAGCGCGAGGTAGTAGTCGACCAGGATCTCGCCTCTTGCCACCTCCTCGCCCTTTATGCTTATGGCGTACTGGTTGGTGCCCAGCGCGGAGGAGTCATGCAGGCGTATCGAGGGGAAGACAAAGCCCATGTCCTGGGCGTACTGCCGGCGGAAGATGACTATGCGGCTTATGAGCTTGCCGCCGTGGCTTTCGTCCACCAGCGGGATGAGGCTGTAGCCAAACTCCATCTCGACCGGCTCAACCGACAGCAGGGAGTAGACATTGTTGATGTCCTTGTAATAGTCGCTCTCGGCGGGCGCCTCGGCCTCCGTGGGCTGAGCTGCCGCCGCCTGCGCCGCCTCGGCCTCCTGTACGCGCTGAGTCTCCATACGGCGGGATATCACAAATCCGCCGACGGCCAGCGCCACTCCGCCGATCATCAGCGGCGCGGTAGGCGTTCCGGGAATAACCGCCAGGAATACCAGTATCACGCCCGTGGTGATTATCGCCCTCGGCTGCGCCTTGAACTGCGAGAGAACGTCTATGTTCAGGCTGCCCTCGGACACCGAGCGGGTGACGATCATACCGGTTGCGGTAGATATCATCAAGGACGGGATCTGCGAGACCAGGCCGTCGCCTATGGTCAGGATGCAGTAGCGGCTCATGACCTCGCCTATGCTGCCGCCGTTTACGACCATTCCGATTATCACGCCGCCCACCAGGTTAATGATGGTGATGATAATCGACATGGTGGAGTCGCCCTTGACTATCTTTGTGGCGCCGTCCATGGCGCCGTAGAAGTCGGCCTCCTTCTGGATCTTGGCGCGGCGCGCGCGGGCCTGCTGCTCGTCGATAAGGCCGGACGAAAGGTCCGCGTCGATTGCCATCTGCTTGCCCGGCATGGCGTCGAGCGTGAAGCGGGCGGCCACCTCGGACACGCGCTCCGCGCCCTTGGTTATGACGATGAGCTGGACCAGCACGATTATGAAAAAAATCACGAAGCCGACAACGATGTTGCCGCCGGTCACCAGCTGGCCGAAGTTTTGAATGACTATGCCGGGGTTCCCGGTCGTCAGTATCATGCGGGTACTGGACACGTTCATGCCCAGGCGGAAAAGGGTGGTTATGAGTAGCAGCGACGGAAATATGGAAAACTCCAGCGCGTCGGAGATGTTCATGGTGATCATCAGTATCATGACCGACAGCCCGATGTTGATCACCAGCAGGATATCCAGCAGCCATGGGGGCAGCGGGATAAACAGGAACATTACGACTACCACAACGAAAAGCGATATTGCATTGTCAAGTATTCGCTTCATATGGCATCACTCTTCGTCAAATTTCGCACCTCGCGTAGCCGTTTCCCCGCCGTGTGTATTCCGGCGGTCATTTCACGATTCGCTGCTTTTCATCGATATGGAAGATGTACACCAGAACCTCCGCAACCGCGTTGTAGAGCTCAGGCGGTATCTCCATATTCAAATCTGTCTGCGCGTACAGAGCCCGGGCCAGCGGGACGTTTTCTATCACCGCTATCTTGTTCTCCTCGGCGATCTGTACTATGCGCATGGCTATGGAATCCTGGCCCTTGGCCAGTACGATGGGGGCGTTGTCCTGCTCCGGCTTGTAGCGCAGGGCCACGGCAAAGTGGGTCGGGTTTCGGATGACCACGTCGGCCCCCGGAACCTGCTGCATCATGCGGCTTTGCGCCCTGCGGCGCTGCAGCTCCTTGATCTTACCCTTTACCTGCGGGTCGCCTTCCATCTGTTTGTATTCTTCCTTGACCTCCTGCTTGGTCATCTTCATCTGGCGCTCATAGTCCCACCACTGGTACAGGAAGTCCAGCGCGGCCAGCGCCACGAAAGCTATCGCAATGCGGATGACCATGCTCATGGCAACCTGCACAAGGTGCGCGGCGGCAACGGTCAGGTCGGTATACAGGTAACGCGAGCTTTCCAGAAACATGTCCCGGATGCTCAGGTAAATAATAACCAGCAGAACGGTGATCTTCAGGATGCCCTTGAGGGTCTCCATTATGCTTTTGAGGGAAAACAGGCGCTTGAAGCCCTCGAGCGGGTTTATGCGGCTGAATTTTGGCTTTATGGACTCGCCGCTGACGAGAAAGCGGGTCTGCGCAAAGGTCGCGGCGACGGCGCACAGCACCGCGACGGCGGCCAGAAGGCCCACCGTCCTGCCCACGACCACGGCGCCCTTGGCGCCGAACTCGGTGGTTATCGAGCTCATCTCGCGCATTTCCTCGCCGACGGTCTCAAAGCAGTTTGTCATAAACCCGGCCATCTGCCGGGCGAAGGTGGTTGTCAGCAGCCACAGCGTGGCGAAGGTGCCCAGAAGGCTCGCGACCGCAACGGCATCGCGGCTCATAAAGACGTTACCTTTTTTTCGTTCGTCCCTTCGCTTTTTTGGTGTGGCTTTTTCGGTCTTGGAACCCTCGGCCAACGTCCATCCCCCCTTGGGCCAGTGCGCTCGCCACCCTCAGCGCCCTCGGGCGCCGCGGGGCCTTTGTGTCTGCTCCCCCGCTTCCGGCGCTCAGCCGGCTGTCAGGGTCAGTATCTCCCGGAGCGCGGCGAGCATATTGCTCTCGGCCTCGAGGAGGAACTCGCTGAAAGGCACGATGAGCACCAGCAAAAGCGCCAGGCCCACTATAACCTTCAGCTCGATGTTGATCGCGAAAACGTTTATCTGCGGGATAACCTTCATGAGTATCCCCATGCCCACCTGGGCAATGAGCTCCGCGGCCAGTATCGGCATACACAGCTTCACCGCCAGAATGGTGCACTCGGCGAACAGCTCCAGCATGTAGTTATACGCCGGAATCCCCAGCGAGACCGCGCCGTAGGGCACAATCTCTTCCGAGGTGATGAAGATGCGCAGCAGCGTCAGGTGCCCGCCCGCGGCGAAGAACAGCAGCGTCATCAGTATGTTCAGCAGCGTTCCGCTCACGGACATGTTCGCCTGGGAGCCCGCGTCGTAAATCTGGTTCATGGTCATGCCCATCTGGGTATCGATCATCAGTCCCGCCATCTGCGGGATATAAAAGAAAAAGCTGACCGCCATGCCCAGCAGCAGGCCCACCGCCAGCTCCAGCACCATGCGCACGACAAGCTCCATCGTCCCCACGGGGATACGGACCTGCTGCGTCGTCACGCCCATGACAAACAGCGACAGCACCAGAATCATGCCGGTACGGAAGGAGCTGGGAATATTCCTGCGGCCCAGCATGGGGTTGAAGAGGATAAAGCCGCTGACACGCGCGGTCACAAGTATAAACAGCGTAAGCTGTGCCCAGTCTATCATGGGTTTTGCCTCCGTTCAGACCGAACCGCGGGGCGGCGCGCTTTCATCATGTTTTCCCCGATAAAAAGTGCAGTATCGTTACCGTGCGGAAAGCTTGGATATGCAAGGCGGTAAAGAACGAATTAAAGTTCTTTTTGATACTTTTTCTTTCAGGAAAAAGTATCAGCTTGCGATTAGTTGAAATACCTGATAGGTGTAGTCCTGAAGGGTTGACAGCATCCAGCTGCCGCCCAGCAGAAGCACGGCGATCACGACTATCAGCTTCAGCACAAAGCCGATAGTCTGCTCATGTATCTGCGTGACAGCCTGAAAAATTGCCACTATGACGCCCACGAGCATACTCAGCAGCAGCATGGGCGCGCCCAGCTTCAGGGCGACGCTGACCGCCTCGCGCAAAAGATCGCTTACCAATGTGGTATTCACGGTTCACTCTCCTTTGCACATGGTCAGTTTACGCCCTGGACCAGCGTGGAAAACAGCAGAGGCCAGCCGTTGACGGACACGAACAGCAGCAGCTTGAACGGCGTTGAAATCATCGCCGGCGGCAGCATTATCATGCCCATGCTCATCAGCGTCGAGGATACCACGACGTCGATAAGCAAGAACGGCAGGTACAGCAGAAATCCGGTGTAAAACGCCCTTTGCAGCTCCTGCGTCATGAAAGAGGGTACGATTACGCGCAGGGAGAGCTGTTCGGCCTCGGCCCGCGTCTCCGGCGTTTCGATGTGCGCGAGGTCGCAGAACATCTCCAGCGTGTTCCACTGGGTATTGTCCAGCATGAAGCCCTTCAGCGGCACGGACGCCCGGTCGATAAACTCAACCTGGTCGATCTGCTCGTCCCTGTACGGCTCCCAGGCCTCGGTCTGGATCTGCGTGAGCACGGGGTTCATGGTCAGCAGCGTCAAAAACAGAGCGATGCCGATCAGGACAAGGTTCGGCGGCGACTGGGCCGTGCCCATCGCGTTGCGCAGGAAGGAAAGCGAGATGATGTAGCGCGCGAACGAGGTCATCATCACCAGCATCGAGGGGAACAGCGCGATTATCGTGGTGAGGAAAATCACCTCAAGCGTCTGCACGCTGCCGCCGTTAATACTGATTAAACTGTCGGTCATTTGCTGTCACCTCTGTTTCCTTTGCCGGAGCGCTTCGCCGAAGGCCTCCCTGAAGCCGGGGGGCGGGGGCTGGTCAAGGCCGGGGCAGATTTTCACTGCCTCCTCCCTCGCCAGTGTCTCAAGCACAGAGACTCCGGAGCCCGCCACGCCGAGGAGAAGATACTTCTCCCCCGCCTGGACAAGCACGACAGACTGCTCCCGTCCCACAGATAGGCGGGAGAGCACCCGAAACTGCCCCGCGCCGGATATCCCCCTGATCCCCATGCCGCGGCGGCCGGCTATATAGCGCGTGAACAGATACGCCAGAGCGGCAATCGCCACCACGCACAGCAGCATCCACAGCAGGGACAGCAGGCCCGCGCCAGCATTTGAGGGCATTGGCGTCAGGGAGCTCCGAGGATCTTGGCAACGGTCTTCAGTACGCGGTCAGGCTTAAAGGGCTTGACTATGAAGTCCATCGCGCCGGAGCGGACTGCGTCCATGACCATCGCCTCCTGGCCCATGGCGGAGCACATAACGACGTTTGCGCTGCCGTCCTTGGCGCGGATGGCCTTGAGCGCCTCAAGCCCGTCCATGTTGGGCATGGTTATGTCCATGATGACGAGATCCGGACCGATGGAGCTGAATTTCTCAACCGCATCGGCTCCGTCAACCGCCTCATACAGGTCGGTGTAGCCGTTCTTGCTCAGTGTGTCCTTGATCATCGTGCGCATGAATTTAGCGTCGTCTACTAACAGAATCTTTTTTGACATGGTAATTCCATCCTTTTCCAGTTTAAGCTGTACAGCTCGCTGCCAGTTTGTTTAATCCTTCTTCGCCAGCATCTCTATGCCGGGGGTCTGCACAATTTCCGTGATCCTCACGCCGAAGTTGTCCTCGATGACCACAACCTCGCCGCGAGCTATGATCTTTCCGTTTACGAACAAATCCACCTGGTCGCCGGCGAGCTTGTCAAGCACAACCAGCGAACCCTTGGCAAATTCCAGAATATCCTGAACCTTCCGCTTGGCGCGGCCTATCTCGACCGTGACCTGAAGCGGGACCTCCATGATGAGGTCAAGGTTCTGGGCCTGCTCCTTGCCGAGACGCTCGGCGGGGTCAAGGTGCTGCAGCGGCACGGGCTTGGTGCTTATCACCTTCGGCTCCGGCTTGGGCGGCTCCGGCTCAGGCTGCGGGGGATACGGATACGGATACGGCGGGTAGAACATGGGCGGGTAGCCCATATATCCGCCCTGCATCGTGCCGTCCGGCCCGGGCATCGGGTACGGCGGCATCTGCATCTGGGGCATCGCGCCTGACGGCATGGCCGCGGCTGGCGCCTGCGGGGAC
>JAMPGF010000052.1 GCA_023664105.1 Butyricicoccus sp.
ACCGGCCCCGCCAGCGGCCCGCGCCCGGCCTCGTCCACTCCGCAGATGGGGCCGAAGCCCTCATCGTATATTTCGTTTTCAAGCTCCCAGAGATCCATGGCTCACACCTCCGGCGGTGCTTCCAGCGTGATCCGCCCGAGCTTGCCCTCGTGGTACTCGCCCAGCAGCACATTCGCCATGCGCTCGATGTCGTACTCCCCGCCGGAGACGAGAAAGCCGCGTCGTTTCGCCGCGTCCTCCAGCAGCTCATAGCCGTTTTTGCCAAGTTCCGGCGTGAATTTATAGCGCTGCTCTATGGCCTCGGGCCTGAGAGCGCGCAGGCGCAGCATGAAGTTTGCCGCCAGCGCCTCGGTGTCCAGCACCTCGGGCTTGATGGCCCCTGTCAGGGCCAGCGCCTCGCCCACCTGCTGGCTGTCGAATTTCGGCCAGAGTATGCCTGGGGTGTCCAGCAGCTCGAGCCCGGCGTCTATGCTTATCCACTGCTTGCCGCGCGTGACGCCCGGCCTGTCCCCTGCCGCGGCAGCCTTGCGCTTTGCAGCCTTGTTTATAAACGTGGACTTGCCCACGTTCGGGATGCCCAGAATCATCACGCGGAGGGGCCGCGTGCCCTGGCCCCTGGCCTCGTATGCGGCGATCTTCTCGCGCAGCACCTCGCGCACGGCGCGGGAAAAATTGTTGACTCCCCTGCCGCTTTTCGCGTCCGTCTCCAGAACCGCGAGGCCCTGGGCGCGGAAATACTCCCGCCAGCGCGCGGTCAGCTCCGGGTCTGCCAAATCTATGCGGTTAAGAATCACAAGGCGCGGCTTGCCCGCGGCGAGGCGGTCAATGTCCGGGTTGCGGCTTGAACAGGGCACGCGCGCGTCCAACAGCTCGCACACCGCGTCGACAAGCTTCATGTTCGCCTCGATCATGCGCTGGGCCTTCGTCATGTGCCCGGGGAACCAGTGTATGTCTATCTTTTCGTAATTACCGCTCATCTTCCACCGTCAATCATACAGCGAGCCGAATTTTTCAAAGGGGGTGACGCGCCAGATAGCCCTGCCGAGAATACACCTCGTGTCCACGCAGCCGATGCGCTCGTCGCGGCTGTCGTTGGACTTGTTGCGGTTGTCGCCGAGCACGAACACGCTGCCCTCGGGCACGGTTATCTCGTCGTCAAAGTCCAGCGGGCGCAGGGTCGGCTCGTTTATATAGTCCTCGTCAAGCGCCTCGCCGTCGACGTAGACGATGCCCTTGTCGAAGTCGATATCTACGGTCTGCCCGCCCACGGCGATGATGCGCTTTATTATCGCCTCGTCCTTGAAGGTGTTCGTGCGCAGAACCACAATATCGCCTTGCCTGGGAGTGTAGAACAGCCGGCTGATTATCAGCCTGTCGCCCTCAAAGAGCGTGCTCTCCATGGACGGGCCGATAACGTTCACGATCCTGCCCGCGAAAACAAACAGCAGGATGCACACCAAAAGCGCCGTGACCACGCACTGCGTCCAGTCGAAGGCGTCGGTCTTCTCGGGCTCCTTTTTCTTCTTCTTCTTTTTCTCCCCGCCCTTTTCCGACGCTTCGTCCCCAGCCTGAGCTGCGGGCGCGGTCTCCGGCTCCGGCACGTCGGACGCCGGGCCAAAGGCGCGGGTCTGCTCGTTTACCTCATTTATGATCTCATTTATGTCTTTTTCCTCGTTCATATCCGTTCCTCCGTATCACATCAGAACACAGGCGGCAGACAGTCCGCCTAACATAGCATTATAAACCCATTTAAGGAATTTAGGCAACAAAAAAGACGCCAAAGGCGTCTTTTTCATTGATTCGTATTAAAAATCCCTCTTGCGGGGCGCGTCAATATGACGCAAATGCCAATGAAACCGGCCCTCAGTCCAGCTCAACAAGCTCATACTCGCGGCTGCCGACGCCCAGCGCCGCGGCGGCCTCGAGGATATGGATGCCGTGGCGGGACTCCATGCGCTCTATAAGGTCGGCCTTACCGGGGTCGTCCGAGGCGTAGACAAGGTCCACGCAGGCCTGGTCAAGCGCCACGGGGTCGAGGGAGGACAAAATGCCGATATCCCCGATTTTCGGGTCCGCGGCGACGGCGCAGCAGTCGCAGTCGACGGACATGTTCTTCATGATGTTGACATAGGCCACCGGCGCTCCCCTGCCCTTCATGTGATCGACCACCGACCTGTCCGCGTCGGCCATTGCCTCGAGGAAAACATCCTGCTCGGTGTCCCAGAATTTCTCCGGGTAGCCCGCGCCGTGGATATACGCCTTGCCGTGGGAGGAGGCAAGGCCGATGGAGATGTTCTTCAGCGCGCCGCCGAAGCCGCCCATGGGGTGCCCCTTGAAGTGGGAGAGCACCAGCATGGAGTCGTAATCCGCCAGGTTCCTGCCGACATAGTTGACCTTAATCTGCCGCCCGTTCTCCACCGGCAGCTCCATTTCTCCCCCGGCGTCGAGAATATCCACCTTGCACAGCTTGCTCCAGCCGTGCTCGGCCATGGTTTTGAAATGTATCTTGGTGTGGTTTCGCGTGCCCTCATAGGCGGTGTTGCACTCGACCACCGTGCCGCCGACGCGGTCGATGGCCTTTTTGAGAAATTCGGGGCGGAGGAAGTTCTGGTTGCCCGTCTCGCCGGAGTGGACCTTCACGGCCACCCTGCCCTCCAGCTCAACGCCCAGGACCTCATACATCCTCACTACCGCCTCCGGAGTCAGTTCTCTTGTGAAGTAAACCTTTGACATTCCTGCTTTCTCCCTTCAATAGCTTCTGTTTCCTCTTTTGGGCCGCGCCATAGCGCCTTTGCCGCACCCGGTCAAGGGCGTTTGACGTCCATTCCGGCACATTGTCCGACAGGTAGTCCTTCAGCCTGATGAGCAGGATCATCAGCGCCACGAAGGCGCAGGCCAGCGGGCTTGCTCCAAAGATGATTCCCAGCAGCATAAACAGCGCGCACCAGTCGCCAAGGCAGCGCGCGGCGTTCTCCCAGTAGGGGTAGATGACGCTGGTGGTGTGCATGGACCTCGTGCCGAACTGCTTAATTATACCAAATATTTCTCCGAATGTAAACCTTCCGCTGTTATTTATTATTTCACCGCTGCCGATGGGGAAGTCGTTTTTCAGGATATCCTCGGCAAAGCCCTCCACGGGCTGGGGCATAACGATCTCGTAGCACTCGATGGGCTCGCCGGACAGCTCCTCCCCGCCCATAACGGTATTGTAGGCGCTGTAGGACATGTACATCCTCGCGACCTCGCCGTCGGCCTTCTCGCTGGCGAAATCCTGCTCGCGCTCGACCACTCCGGCGACCATGTAGGGCAGGTTGTTTACCGTCACCGTCATGCCCTGCAAATCCGTGCCGCCGAAAAGCCGCCAGGCCAGCTCGCGGTCGAGCAGCACGCGGTCGCCCATCAGATCGTCCTCGCTTATGTAGCTGCCGCTGAGCAGCCTGAGCGGGTGAAAGGCGAAATAATCCCCGCCCGCCGCGATAACGGAGCACTCGGCGTTCCCGTGGTCGCCGTAGGCCGCCAGCTTACCGGAGCAGCTCCACGCGTCGCTGAAAAGCGAGCCGTTTTCCGGCGCCTCGATGGAGGCCGTGGTCAGCTTTTCGGTCAGCTTGGCGCGGAACTCATAGATGTTCCCCACGCCCAGCGTGTCCCTTTCGGACATGAAGCAGGACAGCTGCTCGAAGCGGAGCTCGCTCTCCCCCGTCCAGCGCTCGGCGGCGAACTGGCTTTGCAGCCGCCCCGGAAACGAGAAGCACACGGCGAAGCATATCCCCGAGAGCAGGGCCAGCGCGGCGTTTACGCACAGGAGTATCAGCGTTATTTTTTTTAGCTTTATGTGGGGCTTAAGCTTCCCCAGCTCGATTTTCTTCATCGCGCCGCGGCCTTTCTGGCATTAAGTATCCTGCATACGGACCTGCTGTCCGTTCTCGATGGGCTTGGTGCTGGTGGTAATGACGAAGTCGCCGCGGTTGAGCGCGCCGGTGACGGCGGTGCTGGTGTCGTCGCTGGCGACCTTCGACACATCCACGCGCGTGGCTATGTAGCGGTTGCCCAGCGGGCTGTTTTTCGCGGTTATGACCAGGATGAAGTCGCCGTTGGCGTCGCTGCGGAGCGCGCTGTTGGGCACCACGAAGTCGTACTCCTGGCTTCTCTGTCCCACGGACACGGTCAGATCCGCGCCCACGTTCACGTCGCCGGACACGTCAAAGGTCACCAGCTTGCTTGTCTGCGGGTTTTTCGGGTCGGTCTTGACGCTGGACACCGTCGCGGTTATCTGGCTGCCGTAGTAGTAGTTCGACACTGTCGCGGAGTCCCCGGCGTGGATGAGCCTTGCCTGCTCGTTGGTCACGGAAAAGCTCATTGTGTAGCCCATATCGGGCAGCTCTATTGTGGCCAGGGGCGTGTCGGGCGTGGTCTTGTTGCCGGCGGTAATGCCTATGCTCTCGATAACGCCGGGCACCTCGGCGGTGATCTCCCTGCTGCCGCTGTCCTCGCGCAGCTCGTTTACGCGCTTTTGGGCCTTGCCCACCTGGGCGGCGAGGTCCTGAATATCCAGCTTTTCCATCTGGGCGGCCTTGTTGTCGGCCTTCTGCTGCTCCTGGAGGGCGAATACGAGGTCCTCCAGCGAAATCTGGCAGCTTTTCACGGTCTCCACGGCAGATTTATAATCATTTTCGTATTCCGTTCTCTTGTTCTTGATTTCGTTCAGTCGCTCCTCAGCTTCTGCGCGCGCCTCATCTGCGGCATCAAAGTTCTCCTGCGCCTTCTTCACGGCCCGAGAGGCGCTGTTGTACTCGCTGGAGTTGTCGGCATCCAGCGCGTTCAGGTACTCGGCCTTGGCATTGGCTAATTTTTTTTCACAGCCAGAGACTTTCTCATATGCGGTCTTATATTCCTGGAGCAGCTTTTCATTAGGATCATCTTTGTTGTTGACCTCAGTCTTAGCTCCTTCTCCCTTATCTTTTGTGTCCTCGTTTCCTTCACCTTCATCATCACTACCCTCAAAAGGTACCGGTTGTTCATTGTCACTAATTGCGTTTTCACGCGACCCGTTTGATGGTAGTCCAATCGTTCCATCAATTATCTGCATATTCTCAACAACATATTGCATGTAGTTGTCACGATGCTGTTTTAGATAGTTCTCTTTGTTATTGGCCTTCTCGTAACCTTCATCATATTCTTTTATATACTCATCTGCTAAAGCCTGTATTTTTTCATATTTCTGGCCATAAATAACAAATATTGCATCATATTCCTTCTGTGCGTCATCTCTTTCCCTAATCAGTTGCGTCACCTTAGCGTCATTGGCATCACTTGGGCTACCGACATCCCTCAAATCCTCCTCGGCCCTGTCCAGCTTCTTCTGTGCTTCCTTGACCTTGTCCTTGGCCGCATTCAAGGCTGTTTCTGCCGCAATAACGTCCATGTCAGTTACAGCCACAAGCTCGTCCCGCTTCTGCTCGGCCTCCTCAAGATTTTCCTTTGCGCGCTTGATGTCCCTGTTCTCCTTGGCGTAGTCGCTCTCCGTGGCGTTGAGCAGCGCCTTCTGATAGCTGGTGCTCAGCGAGCGCAGGTTGTCCTGCGCCGCCTCCAGCTCGTCGCTTTCCATGTCCGAGAGCACGAACAGCACGTCCCCGGCGTTGACCTCCTGCCCCACCTTGACCATGACGGACTTCACCGTGCGCGTCTGGTCAATTTTGACCTCATAATTCTGCGTGGCGCTGACCTTGCCGGTGCCGCGCACCTGGGCGGTAATGGTGTTGCTGCCGATCGACTGCGTTGCGACCTCCGGCAGCGAGCGGTTCATTATGGTGTTTGAAAAAAAGGTGAGCACGAGCATGACCGACAGGAAAACTATCGCCACGTTCTTTACCCAGCCTCTGTCCCTGATTTTCGTCTCCATTTCCGATTACCCCTTTACGCTTCCCGAGTGTGCTATGCCCTCCACCAGATACTCCTCGCCGTGGAGGAATATCAGCAGAGACGGCAGCATGTAAACCGTTGCCATTGCGAAGGCAAGTCCGATCTCGCCCTGGTTGATATTTGAAAGGAACACGCTCAGCGGCTGCTTTTCCGCGTCCTGGAGCAGCACCAGCGGCTGCTCGACCATGTTCCAGTAGTCGATAAAAACAAGAATCGCGATTGAATACAGCGCCGAGCGGCACTGGGGCAGACAAATCCTCGTGAAAATCTGCCACTCCCCCGCCCCGTCGATCTTCGCCGCCTCGATAAGCGCGTAGGGTATCCTGCGCATGAACTTCGTCAGCAGGAACACCGAAAACGGCGCGAAGGCTCCGGGGATGATAATGGACCAGCTGGTGTTCAGCAGGTGCAGCCTGTCGCTGACTATGTAGTTTGGCACCAGCGTGACCTGATAGGGCATGAGCATCAAAATGACGTAGAAGAAAAAGATGAAGCTCCTGATTTTCCCGCGCCAGCGGGTGAAGGAATAGGCGGCTATCGACGCTATCACCACCTGGAACGCCACGATCGGCGCGACCAGAAGCACGCTGTTCCAGAATTTCAGCAGGTACTCCGGCGACTTGACCAGCCCCGTGGTGTACTGCGAAAACGTCACCTTGTCCGGGATGAACTTCAGGTTCACCGTCTTTGAGACGAACCCGCCCGTAGTGGTGGAGAAAATCATGCCGTAGTTGGAGTTTATCTCCGACTCGGACATGAAGGAATTCGTAATCGTCAGCACGCTCGGCAGCAGAAACGCGATCGCGAAAACCGCGCATACGGCAAAGGCCAGCGCCCTGCCCGCGTAGTGTTTTTTCTTCATCCCTCCACATCCTTTCCGAACCAGTTCTCAGCCGCGAAAAGGATGGCTATCAGAACCACCATCACCAGCGCCATGACCACCGCCGCCGCTGACAGCTTGGGGTAATCGTAGGACAAAAAGGTGTTGTTCATAAAATGCTGCAGGGTATATAGCCCCGTATACGGGTAATTCCCCGCCAGCAGGTAGACCTCGCGGAATATCTTGAATGAATTTATAAGTGAAAGGATCGTCACGAACAGCACCGTCGGCGAGAGGTAGCGAAGCTTGATAGCGAAGAATTTATAAAACTCCGACGCGCCCTCCACGTCCGCGACCTCAAGCAGGTCTTTGGGGATGTTCGCGATGCCCGCCATAAACAAAATCATGTTGTAGCCGAGGTTTTTCCACAGGAAGAGCACTACCACGACCACCTGGCAGTACTCGGAATTGAGCCAGTCTATCTTGTCTATCCCGAAGGTATTGAGTAAGACGTTTATCGTTCCGTTGCTGTTGAAAAGCACCTGCCAGATAAGCACCACCGAGGCCACGGGGACCATCATGGGGCTGAGGAAGAAGGTGCGGAACTGGCTTTTCATAGGGATCCTGCACTCAAGCAGCAAAGCCAGCACGATCGCCAGAATAACCGCCAGCGGCACCGCCGTGGCCGAGAAGGTCAGGGTATTTTTCGCCGCTGTGCGGAACGAGGAATTTTCCATCAGGGCCCTGAAGTTATCCAGAAACACAAACTCCGCCGATGCCACGCCGTCGATCATCGAGTAGTAGACCACGACGCCGAAGGGCACGATAAAAAACACGCACACCCCCAAAAGGCTCGGGCACAAAAAGCACAGGCTCTTCGCGAAGTCCCTGAGCCGCAGCCCCGTCTTTTTCAGCTTTCTCAGCCTCTGTCTCTTCATAAGCGCTTCTTTCCCTGAAAATTCACGGTTTTCGCCCCCGCGCTGCGGGGGCGTTGGGGAACCCCTTGATAGGGTTCCCCAAACCCCTCCTGATCTTTTTGACGATGGGGTTTTTCGCGCCCTGAGGGGCGCGCCCGGGGCTCCGCCCCGGACCCCGCGGCCTTTAGAAAAGGCCGGCGAAACTTTTAACTGCGCTCCACCGGAGCCCGTACTAAAATCAGCGCTGTTCGTTTACGTACAGCGACGCCTTGTTCTGGATCAGCTTCGCCGCCTCCTCGGCGGTTTTCTGCCCGGCGAAGAAGGGCGCGGCCTCCTCGCGGACTATCTCAAGGATGCTCTCGTCGCTGGTCCGTGACTTCGTGGTCGTGTTGATAAGCTCGAGTATCCGGTCGGCTTCCTCCTGGGTTATGGCGCGGTATTCGATCGTAATGCTGCCCCAGCTCCAGCCGCCCTGGCTGACCTCGATTTTGTTGCCGTTCTCGTCGAGGACGTAGTTGCCGTTTTCGTCCTTCTCGTACTCGGGCGTCATGGCCTGCTCCAGCTTCTTGTCGAAGTCGGCCTTGTTGATGGGGAAGCCGCCATAGCTGACCATGACATTCCCTCTTCTGCTCTCGCTGTCTCTCCCGAGGAAGAACTGGCGCAGGAACTGCCACGCGCCGTCCTTGCTGGCACACTTGCTGCTCATGGCGTAGCCGCCCCCGCTGGTGCTTATCATGTTGCCGGTGCCGTTTTCGGTGGGGTAGCCTATGTAGGTCGCCTTGCCGCCGAACATCGCGTCGTACATAAGGAAATCCTGGAAGTCGCTTATGGTGCTGGACATGAGCATCTGCCGTCCGCTGGCAATGCGCGCGTCGGTCTCGTCGTCCGGAGTGTACTCGTGATTTTCCCAGTCGTATTCCGCCGGGAAGCTGTTGACGAACTCGAGCATTTTGATAAATTCCTCGCTGTCAAAGCGGCACTCCCCGGTCGCCCAGTTGACGTAATCCGCGCCGTCAAGGGCCATGCAGGTGCTGAGCATCTCGTCGCGCGTGACATACTGGTCAAAGGCGTCGCAGCCCTCGGGCATGGACCTCAGCGCGGCGTTGAACTCGTCGTAGGTCCAGCCCGGCGTGTCCCCGACCACGCTCTCCGCGCCCATTACCGCGTTGACATAGAAGCTGCTCACGGTATTGTAGAGCTTGCCGTCGACCTCGAAGGCGGAGAGCGGCCCGGTCATGAGCTTGTCGCGCCCCAGCTCGGGGTCGCTGTCTATGTAGGGGTACAAATCCTCGACCAGGCCCTTGGACGCGAAGCGGCTGAGCGGCATCCCGTCCATGGCAAAGATGTCGGGCACGTTGCCGGAGAGTATCTCTGTGGTCAGCTTTGTCAGGCCCGCCTCGTAGTCCTCCTCGGTATTATACTCGGAATAGTCCTGAACTTCAATACGGTATGTGTCGTTATTTCTGTTAAAATTGATCACCGCGTCCCTGGTGTCCATGCCGACGTACTGCGCCGCGAGGGTGATGATGGTCTTTTGCGGCACGGAGGACGCCGGCTTCTGGCTGAGAATGATGAGCTCGTTGGTGCAGAAGTCGTAGTTGTCGTCCCACTCGCTGCTGAGCACGACTATCCTGCCGTCGTCAAGCACCATGGTGCCGTTGGTGTTGTAGGTGTTCACGTCGCAGTTGAGCCAGTTGAGAATCTTCTCGCCCTCCTCGCTGCCCAGGTTGTAGCCGAAGAAGTTCGAGCCGTTGGTGTAGTACAGGTCATAGTCCCCGCCGCCGATTGTCGTGTCGTAAAGGTCGATGGGAATCTTGATTTTCTCGCCGAAGCTCTTGTTTTCAAGGTCGATGACCGTCATCTCCTGCCCGTTGTCGCCGTAGTAGGAGCAGACCATGCGCCCGTCGGGAAACTGCATGACCTTCTGTATCCAGTTGGGGGTCTCCAGCCGGCAGAGCAGCTCGCCCTCGGGATTGAGGACGTAGAGCGCGTCGTCCGCGCCCAGGTAGACGTTCCCGTCGTCGTCCAGGGTGAAGGAGTTGACGTAGAAATACTCCGTATCCTCGCCCAGGCCGTCCAGCGGGAAGGAGGAGATGTCCGAGCCGTCGGCGGCTACGGTGCGCAGGGCGTAGTGCTCCTCGCTCTGGTAATACTGCCAGTACTCGTCGCTGTACTCCTCGACCTCGACGCCCTCGGGGATGTCCACCCAGGATTTGTAGGTGCGCTCGAGCATGGTGATGCTCCCGTCCTTTGCCACGGCGAAGTTGTCCATGCTGGTGTTGGCGTTCACGCCCTCCTCCTCGGGCACCTCGCTCAGTGCAAAGCTGATTTTCTCGCAGCTGCCGTCCATGGAGATCTTGTAGATGACGGGGCCGTATATCCAGTACTCGCCCTCGTACTCCGGGGTCACGCCCTCGGGGGTCCTGTCCTCGATCACCTCGTAGCTGGAGACGTACAGCTTGTCGCCGTACGGCACGCCGCCGTAGAAGCTGTTGCGGAACTGGCCCTGTATGGTCACATACTCGGGCACGTACACGAAGCCCGAAAGCTCTGCAGCGTTGCTGCCGCCGTTGGGATTGTTCGGGTCGCTGCTGTTGTCGTCCGGGTCCTTCTTCCCGCAGCCGGTGAAGGCGCACAGCGCAATCGCGAGCGCGAGAATAAGGCAGAGATACCGTTTGGTTCCTTTCATTTTTGCCTCCTGAAAATTAATAAATTATTTTTCCTGTTCCGTGCGGAAACCGCGCCGGGAGTTTCCGGCTTGACATAATTTCCGCTCCGTTGAGCACAGTAAAAACCTCAATGGCATCATTTTAGCATCAAACCGGGCCATTTTCCTCTTAAACTTTCTTAAAAGTTTTATTAACGCTTGCGAAAAATGCCTCAAAATATGATAATATCAATATAATTCCGCTGCGGAGGTGATTATTTTGTACGACGGTTCCCATATTTTAGTGGTTGATGACGAGCCCGCCATCCGGGACGTGCTGCGTCTGCTGCTTGAAAAAAACGGCTACACCGTCTCCGAGGCCGGCGACGGGGCAAGCGCCGTCGGCTTCGTGGCCTCGCACCCCGATCTTGACCTTGTCATTCTGGACGTGATGATGCCCGGCATCTCCGGCACTGAGGCCTGCGACGCCATGCGCGCATATTCCAACGCGCCCATTTTGTTCCTCACTGCCAAAACCGGCGAGGACGACCGACTCGCCGCCTACCGCAGCGGCGGGGACGATTTCCTCTCAAAGCCCTTCTCCCAGGCCGTGCTGCTGGCGAAGGTGGAGTCCCTGCTGCGCCGCTACAAGCAGTACCGGGGCAAACCCGACGCGGGGCTGACCGTGTCCTCCCTTGCAGTGGACCTGACCCGCAGGAACGTCAAGCGCGAGGGCGCCCGCCTTGATCTGACGGACAAGGAATACAGCATTCTCGAGTACCTTCTCCGCCGCCGCGGCAGCGTCGTCTCCGCCCAGGAGCTTTACGAGCAGGTCTGGCAGGAGAAATACCTGCCCTCGTCCACCAATACCGTGATGGTGCACATTCTCAACCTGCGCAAGAAGGTCGAGGACGACGCCTCGTCCCCGAAGATAATCCGCACCGTCTGGGGAAAGGGCTATCAGATTGACTAAGAAGATCAGATTCATATACTCGCTCAACGCCCGCGTTATGCTGGTGCTGCTGCTTGCGCTGGCGAGCGCGCTGCCGGTGTATTTCGGCTCGCGGGCCGTCGGAAACTACATGATAGAGAAATACTACATGAGCTCCGATGCGGTCTCCGCCCGGCGCGTGGAGGTGTACAACGACCTGAGAACCTACGTGCAGAAATACCAGCTGTCCACCCGCGACAGCTCTCAGCTCGGCGCCTGGGGCAGGCGGCAGAGCTTTGCCGCCGTCAGCATTTACACGGACTTCGCGCGCCTGGAGCTCGGCAGCTGGGGCGTATCAATCGTTGAGCTGAGCCCCGCCGACCGCCAGAACATGCCCTCCGGCGGCGAGGGCGCGTACTACATGCGCTTTTCCGACGGGATCTACCCCATCACCATAAGCGAGGACTCCCAGAGCCGGAAGTACGCGCTGTGCACCTTTATTTCAGTGCTGCTGGCCTGCGTGGGCATCATCCTCATAATGCTGATATACGTCCACCGCGTCACCTTCCGCGTGATCTCCCTCGCCGACTGCGCATATGAGATAGGCCGGGGCGACCTCTCGCGCGAGATACACGTCCGGGGGCGGGACGAGCTTGCCATGCTCGGGCGTGAGATGGACGACATGCGCCGGTCGATAATCGAGCGCATGAACAGCGAGCGCACGGCCTGGCAGGCCAACAGCTCCCTGATAACCGCCATCTCCCACGACCTCCGCACGCCCATGACGGCGATGATAGGCTACCTCGAGCTTCTTGAGAGCGGCGAGTACAGCGACGAGCAGCAGCGCGCGCACTTCATCCAAAGCGCCCACGCCAAGGCCATGGAGCTGAAGGATCTGACAGACGAGCTGTTCAAGTATTTCCTCGTCTTCGGCTCGTCGGAAATCGCCCTCGAGCCGGAGACCTACGACGCGGGCATCCTGCTCGACCAGATCATCGGCGAGGGCCTCATCGAGCTGACCGCCGCGGGCTTTGACGTGCGCAGCATAAAGTTTGAGGGCGAGTGCAAAATCCACGTCGACGCGCTGCATCTCAAGCGGGTCTTCGACAATCTCCTGTCCAACGTGCGCAAATACGCCGACATCACCCGGCCCGTGGTGATAATCTCCGAAAAAAACGGCGAGCGGCTGTCCGTGTGCCTGTCCAACAGCATCGACCGCAACCGCAGCCGTGTCGAAAGCACCAAAATCGGGCTGCAAACCTGTTCCAGAATAGTCTCCCAGCTCGGCGGCATGTTCAAGATCACCGGCGACGACGAGCACTATGTAGCCGAGGTGATTCTGCCGATAGTGCGGGAATAAAAAAATTGGGAACTTTTTCGCCTCCTTTCCGTCTGTTGTGTATATGACGTAAGCTTCAAGGAGGATGTTCCCATGAAAAAACTGACTTTTCCGGTTATTTTTTGCCTGTGCGCTCTGCTGTTGTCTGGCTGCGGAGGGGGATACTGCTCGCTCCCGGCGGACACCGGTGCCGATGCCGCCGCGCCGCCGGGCGCTGCCCCCGCCGGTACGCCGGA
>JAMPGF010000053.1 GCA_023664105.1 Butyricicoccus sp.
CGAGCCGGCCCCAGCCGATGACGCGAACCTGTCCGAGGTCCAGAAGATCATCAAAGAGGCCGAGGGTATGACCATGGAAGAGCTGGCCAAGAAGGCCATCGAGGAATCCAACGGCAAGACCTTTTACGGCGTGGGCAACTCCAGCCGCGGCAAGAGCGCCCTGCCCCTGTTTATCGAGTACCTTCAGTCCATCGACTCCAGCTACACCATGGAGTTTGACTGGCAGCAGCCGAAGAACAACAAGATTTTCGACCAGCTGACCGCCGACTCCCTCAAGCCCGAGGGAACCTTTGCCATGACCCTGATTCAGGACGGCAACCAGATCGAGTCCAAGATGGTCCAGACCGGCATTCTCGACACCTATGTTCCCAACGAGTGGGCCGCGGCCAACGGCGTTGATGCCGCCAGCTATGCCGGCTACCTGCCTCTCCAGACCCTGAACAAGGTCTTTATGTACAACAACACCGGCTCCAAGACCTATGACAACTGCTGGGACTTCGTCGCTGAGGGCGAGCACGGCCTGTACATGGACATTGACTCCGAGATCGTCGGCAAGAACTTCCTGTACATGCTCACCCGCGACGACTATGCCGCATGGCTCAAGGAGTCCTATAACGCGCTGTCCGCTGACGAGCAGGCTTACTTCCAGCCCACCGTCAAGGCGATGGAGTCTGAGGCCTCCGACCTCGGCCTCGGCGCTGACGGCGCTTACGCTCTGGCCTGGATCAAGCTGTGGGTTGAGTCCTACAACGAGCAGACCGACGACGGCCCGATCTGCAACACCCTCGTTGACAAGTCCGCCACCGACCAGTTCGGACTTCTGGTTTACTCCAAGCTGCGCTCTGTCGAGGAGTCTGCGTCCGTGTCCGTGAACAACATCAATGTCGCGGCCTATGACGACGGCTACAGCGGGATCGGCGGCTACGGCTACTGCCACTACCTGTTCGTCACCGACAACAGCCCGCTGCCCTGGACCGCCTGCGCCTTCATCGCCTACATGACCTGCACCGTGGACGGCTTCTCCGCCTGGGGCAAGGACATGGGCGGCTATTCCTCCAACCCCGACGTGGCTGAGGGCACCGAGGCCCAGTACGGCCACTCCAAGGGCGGCATGGCTGAGGATGGTGCCACCGTTGAGTTCGAGGCCAAGAACGACCGCGGTTACGACTGGTGGACCACCGACGGCAAGCTGGTTCTCGAGGATCCCGAGTACTGCGCTTCCGTCTCCTTCACCGTCGGCAGCTGGATCGAGATGCTGACCAAGTACGCCGGCTAAGCTTTATCTGATTCCTGAATAACGCAAGAATTGTTCGGAGTACGGCCTTCGGGCCGTACTCCGACGCAAAATATCCGAAAAGTGCCGGCAAACGGGAGGCTCCGCGCATGAAAAAAGTAATTTTTGACATAGGCGACGTGCTCATGTTCTTCAAAACCCACGAGTTGACCGCCGCCTTTACCGGCAGCGCCGATGACGCCGCGCTGCTGCACCGGGAGATGTTCGACCACCCGGACTGGATCGCGCTCAACCGCGATCTGGACGAGGACGGGGCGCTCCGGCGCATGAAGGCGCGCATACCGGAGCGGCTGCACCCTGCGGCGGAGCAGGTGATGGAGCACTGGGACGAGTTTCTGTTTCCAAACGAGGAGATGAACGCCCTTGCCGAGGAGCTTTACGCCATGGGCTGCGAGCTGTACATACTCTCGAACACCGGCGCGCGGTATTACACCTTCCGGGAGAGGATACCCGCCTTCCATTGCTTCCGAGGGGCCATAGCGTCCTGGGATGAGCGGGTGCTCAAGCCCGACCCGGAGATTTACAGGAGGCTTTTCTCCCGCTTCGGCCTTGCGCCGGGCGAGTGCTTTTTCATTGACGACAATCTGCTGAACATAGAGGGGGCCAAATGGTGCGGAATGGACGGCTGCATGTACCGCGGCGACATGTCCGAAGTCCGCGCGGCCCTGCGCGCGGCGGGCGTGCCCGTCGCTGCCGAGTAAAAAGAGGGGAGAGAGACATGAATCCAAACGCAATCCCCCGCGCAAGCGCCTCAACCATTGCGCTGAATAAGGTTAAGACATTTTTCTCCAAGCCGCACAACGTTATCCTGCTGCTCATGGGCATCGTGCTGACCTTCAGCACCGTCGCGCCCATCGTAGCTATAATCGAGGACACATTCAAGATCCACCCCGGCACTATTGACGCGCACCTGACCGGCCAGGCGGCGGGCTACACGGCGGTCAACTACACCGACCTGTTCACCAGCAAGCTGGCAAAGAGCAACCTGTGGACGCCGCTGCTCAACACCGTGCTGCTGGCCGTGGGCACCTGCGTGGTCGCCATAGTTTTCGGCGGCGTGTTCGCGTTTCTCATCACGCGCACGAACCTGGCCTGCAAGAAATATCTCAGCTCCATTTTCATTTTCCCGTACATAATGCCCCAGTGGACGCTGGCCGTGGTGTGGCAGAACCTGTTCAACTCCAACGCCGTCACCGGCACTTCAAACGGCCTGCTGGCCTCGCTTTTCGGGATCGAGATGCCGATCTGGTGGTGCAAGGGGCTGTTTCCCAGCCTTGTGGTGCTGGGCCTGCACTACGCGCCCTTTGCCTATATTTTGATAGGCGGCATCTTCCGGAACATGGACGCAAACCTTGAGGAGGCCGCGACAATTCTGGACACGCCGAAATGGCGCACCATGTTCAAGATTACCCTTCCCATGGTCAAGCCCGCGATACTCTCGACGATCCTGCTCGTGTTCGGTTCCTCCATGGGCTCGTACCCCGTGCCGCACTATCTGGGCCTGGTGACGCTCTCGACCAAGTACGTTTCGATGAACTCGAAGTACACCGGCGAGGCGAGTATTTTGGCGATAATCATGATGGTGTTCGGCGTAGCGATAATGCTGCTCAACCAGCTGAGCCTCACCAGCCGCAAGAGCTATACCACCGTCACCGGCAAGTCCGGGCAGATTTCCAAGATAAATCTCGGAAAGGGCGGCAGGGTCATTATCGCGGTGATCCTCATCGTGATAACCTTCTTCACCAGTATTTTCCCGATAGTCTCCTTTGCCTTTGAGACATTCCTGCCCAACCCGGGCGACTACTCGTTCCTCTACACCGGCGACGCCAGCAACCTGACGGCGAAATGGTGGACTACGGACGAGAACGTGTCGGAAAACGGCATGTACGGACAGAAGGGGATACTCCACAACGAAACGATCTGGCGGGCCTTCAAGGGCACCATCCTGGTGAGCGTGTGCTGCGCGCTTTTAGCGGGCACGATAGGCACTTTGATAGGCTATGCCGTGTCCAAAAACAGGCGAAGCAAATGGGCCAACTACGTCAACAGCGTGGCGTTTCTGCCGTACCTGATGCCGTCGATCGCCGTGGGCGTGGCCTTCTTCATCCTGTTTTCAAATGAATACGTCAACCTGTTCAACACCTACACGCTGCTGATAATCGTCGGCACGATAAAGTACATCCCCTTTGCCAGCCGCAGCTCGCTCAACTCCATGCTCCAGCTCTCGGGCGAGATCGAGGAGGCTGCGATCATTCAGGACATCCCGTGGATCAAGCGCATGGGGCGCATCATCATCCCGATTCAGAAGTCATCCATAATAAGCGGCTACCTGCTGCCGTTCATGACCTGCCTGCGTGAGCTTAGCCTGTTCATGCTGCTGTGCGTGCAGGGCTTCATCCTCTCCACGACGCTGGACTACTTCGACGAGATGGGCCTGTATGCCTTCTCCAGCGGCATCAACCTGATTTTGATAGTCACCATTCTGGTGTGCAACGCGCTCGTGAACAAGGTCACCGGAGCGAGCCTCGACAAGGGAATAGGAGGTTAAGACAATGCCTGAAATCAGATTAGAGCATATCACCAAGCGGTGGAACAAATTTTACGCCGTGGACGATTTGGATTTGGTGATCGAGGATAACGCTTTCGTCACTCTGCTGGGTCCCTCCGGCTGCGGCAAGACGACCACGCTGCGCATGATCGCCGGCCTGGAAACGCCCACCAGCGGGCGCATCACCATCGGCGACAAGGTCGTGTTCGACAGCGACCTGGGCATAAACGTCCCGGCGAACAAGCGCAAGGTCGGCTTTCTGTTCCAGAACTACGCCCTGTGGCCGAACATGACCGTGTACCAGAACATCTCCTTCGGCCTGTCGAACATCAAGGAGCCGATGCCGAAGACAGACTTCGAGACGAAAAACGCCGCGCGTCTGGCTGAAATCCTTGAAAACCCCGCCGAGGTGGTGAAGGTCATCGAGGAGTGCCGCGACAAGAAGGGGAAGATCGACGAGAAGAAAGCGTACATAAAGCTTATCGACGCCTTCGCTATCTCCATCTACACGGCGAAGAAGCTGTACGCCTACCATCTGGAAAGCGGCAAGGACATCTCCGGAGAAATCGCCGCGCTCAAAGCGAAGGTCGAGAGCGCGCGCAAGTCCCAGACCATGAACGCCAACTTCGAGCTTCTGCAAAACGGCGAGGTCATTATGGAGACGCGCAAGCTGACCAAGGAGGAAATCGACCTGTCGGTGCGCCGTGTCTCGCGCATTGTCAAAATCGGCATGTTCATGGACCGCTATCCCGCCGAGCTGTCCGGCGGACAGCAGCAGCGCGTGGCCATAGCCCGCACGCTGGCCCCGGAGCCGACGGTGCTGTTCATGGACGAGCCGCTGAGTAACCTCGACGCGAAGCTGCGTCTGGAAATGCGCTATGAGTTGCAGCGCCTGCACGTCGAGACGGGGTCAACGTTTGTCTACGTCACGCACGACCAGATGGAGGCCATGACGCTGGCGACTCAGATTTGCCTGATAAACAACGGCGTCTTGCAGCAGTACGACGCGCCGCTGACGGTCTACAACAGGCCGAACAACCTCTTTGTCGCCGACTTTGTGGGCAATCCGTCCATAAACTTCATTGAGGGCAAGGGCGGACAGCGCGCCGACGGCGCCGTCGAGCTGACGGTGCTGGACGGCAAAAAGGCGGTGTTCAAGCCCGCGGCGAAGCTTGATTTGCCCGCGTGGTTCAGGCAGCGCGACGACGAAGCCGCCGCTGCCGCCGCCGAGCACAGCAAGAAGGCCGCGGAGAAGGGCTTCGTGGAAAAGGCCAACAAGGACGAAACCTTCGTCTACCACATCGACAAGGTCGACGAGGAGGACTTCTCGCTTCAGGAGGAGCCGGTGATAACCAACGAGGATCTTGTCATTGGCCTGCGCCCGGAGTTTATCGACATTGCCGAGTCCGGCGCGCTGGAGGGCGAGATTTACGGCGCGATGCCCACCGGCATGGAGAGCACCATCAAGGTTCGCGTGGGCGACTATCTGCTCACCGGCGTGGTGTTCGGCAGCACGCTGTTCACCATCGGCGCGAAGGTGAAGATGCACATCTCCGGCGATAACGTTTTACTGTTCGACCGCAAGAGCGGCAAGCGCATCGCGGCGGGGTCTCTGGAGTTCTGATAGTTTTTCTTGAAAGAAAAACTATCAAAAAGAGCTTTAAACTCGCTGCCAACCCATTGCTATTCCAAGCTTTGCGCACGGTAACGTTATTGCGCTTTTAATCGAGGGGCGGTACAAAACAAACAAAAAGGCGGCGCGTCCCAAAAGGGCGCGCCGCTTTTGCGTGTAGAATTTGCGGCCCCGCGTTAGCGGGGCCGTTGGGGAACCCCAGGGCCTTCGGCCCATAAAGAATCCGACGCACCTTCGGTGCTAAAAAAATTGAAATGAATTTCAATTTTTTACGGATTCTAATATTGATAGGGTTCCTCGAACCCTTCCTGATCTTTTTGAAGGATAGGGAGTTTCGCGGCGTGCGCGCCGCGGCCGGGGCTCTGCCCCTGGTCCCCGCAGCCTTTGTAAAGGCTGGCGAAGCTTTTTGCAATCGCCGTTCAGCGAACAGGCTCGTAATTTATTTGCGCTTCCTCGCCGGTGGCCTCTAACTTGAATATCACGGGGCGCAAGCCGTCGTTGCAGCTGCAAATGGCGACGCCGGGCTTGCGTATCCAGTCGCCGTAGTAAAAAACATCATTACCCGCGCCATGGGCAAGGGCAAAGGCGTATTGATAGATCGCCTTCCACGCCTCGTCGCACAGGCCCTCGGGCTTCGCGTAGTCGGCGTAAAACACCTGCCCTTCCCTGAGCATGGGGCAGGCGGTCAGGCCCTCCGCGCCGTACTCTGCGGCAAGCTCCTTGTCAAGGGTGGTTTTCAGCACGGTAATTTTAACTTTTTTCACAGCAATCGCACTCCTTTTTTACAGAAACTTCAAGCTTTCAGTCCGGCCTTAAATTCCTCGGCGGCGCTCAGCTGCTCGTCGGCGCTGCGGAGGGAGAGCTCGGTCACATTGTCACCGCCGTAGAGGCGTGCCAGCTCGCGAAGGCGTCCGGCGCGGTCGAGCTCGGTCACGGCGGTGTAGGTTCTGCCGTCCCGCTCGGCCTTGCTGATGGCAAAGTGCGTGTCCGCCATGGCGGCGATCTGGGGCAGGTGGGTGACGCAGATGACCTGCTTGTGCCGGGCAAGGGCGGCAAGCTTTTCGCCCACGCGCTGGGCCGCGATGCCGGATACGCCGGTGTCGATCTCGTCAAAGACCAGGCTGGGCACCGCGTCCTTCTCGGCGAAAACGCTCTTCATCGCAAGCATTATGCGGGACAGCTCGCCGCCAGAGGCTATGCGCGAGATGCGGCCCGGTGCCTCCCCGGCATTGGCGCTCATGAGAAAACGCACCTCGTCCGCGCCGGAGGAGGTAAAGCCGTCCTCGTTCTCGACCGGCTGGAAGTCTACGGCAAAGCGCACCGAGGGCATGTTCAGATAGCGCAGCTCCTCCGTTATGCGCTTCGTGAGGGCTTCAGCGGCGGCGCGGCGCTCGCGGCTGAGTTCTTCGGCGGACTTCAGCGCGGCCTGACGCTCACGTTCGGCCTGCTTTTGCAGCTGAATGAGGCGGTCACCGGCGTACTCAAGCTCGTCAAGGTGTTTCCGGCACTGCTCGAGGTGGTCGATGAGCCCCTGCTCGTCGGTATTGTATTTCTTCGTCAGGCGGCGCAGAAGGGCGAGGCGGGTTTCGATGCGGTCGTACTCCTCGGGGGAGAAGTCCAGCGCCGCGCGCGCGTCGTTCAGGCGCTCAGCGGCGTCCTGGAGCATGTAGCCGGCGTCGCTTATTATTTTGGCGGTTTCTTCCAGCTCCGGAGAGTAGCGCGCGGCGCGCTCGGTTAACTCGCGCGCGTCGGCGGCAAGGCCGATGGCGCTGCTGTCGGCCTCGTACAGCGCGGAGTACGCCCCGTCGATGGCCTCGGTGAGCTTCGTGGCGTTGGCCATGAGGTCCCGCCGGGCGCTCAGCTCGTCCTCCTCGCCGGGGGTGAGCCTGGCGGCTTCGAGCTCCCTGATCTGGTAAGTCAGGCTCTCGGTCAGGCGCTCCTTTTCCACGTCGTCGAGGCGCAGGCGCTCCATATCCCGCTTCGTGGCGGAATACCGCGCGTACTTTTCCGAAAAGCCGGCAAGCTGCCCGTCGTGGGCGCCGAAGCGGTCGAGATAGCGCAGGTGCCGCGCCTCGTCCAGGAGCTGGCGGCCGTCGTTCTGGCCGTGGACATCCAGCAGCAGCGCGCCGAGCTCACGAAGCTGCTGCGCGGCAGCGGGCTGTCCGTTTATGCGCGCGGAGGACTTGCCGTCGGCGGCGACGCGGCGCTGGATGATAGTCTCGTCCTCGGCATCGATGTCGTTTTCCCCGCACCAGTCCGCGGCGCGGTCATCGTCAAACACGGCGCCCGCAAGCGCCTTTTCCGCGCCGAAGCGCACCAGCTCCCGGCTTGTGCGCGCGCCGAGGACGGCGTTTATGGAGTCGATAACGATGGATTTACCCGCGCCGGTCTCGCCCGTGAGCACGTTCAGCCCCGGGCCAAAGTCGATGTCCGCGCGCTCGATCACGGCAATATTTTCAATGTGCAGACTGCTCAGCATGGTTGTCCACCCCAAAAAATGAAGTATTGTTACAGCAAAAAACCTCGTAGAGTTCGCGGCGCGCACGCCGCGAAAAAAATCAAATCATTTTTCCGGCGGCGTGTACGTCGGGAAAATACTTATCGCGGAGCGAGCGTCGAATTGTCCGCCGCAGGCGGACAACCGAGGCGCAGAGCGAAGCGAAGCCTTCTCAAAAAAAGTGGCAAAGCCACTTTTTTTGACACGCTGCCTCAAATCAATGGCCTTCGGCCATTGATTTGACTATAGTAAGTTTGCTATCTCCTTGTAAAAATGCTCCGCGGCGGCGTTGTCCTTCATGGCGATGAAGGCCGTGTCGTCGCCGGCTATGCTGCCGACGAGGCTCGGGATGCTCATGCTGTCCAGTGCCGAGCAGGCCGCGCCGGCAAGGCCCGGCAGGGTCCTGATGACCAGCAGGTTCTGTGCCACGGCGTAGCTGAGCACGCTCTCGCGGAAAATCTTGCGAAGGCGCGTGTCATAGTCGGAGTAGCCGTCCTTGACGCCGGTGACGTAGCGGTAAACGCCCGAGGGGCTCTGCTCCTTGACAAGGTGCAGGTCGCGTATGTCGCGCGAGAGGGTGGCCTGGGTGCTCTTGACACCCTCGGCGCGAAGGTGCTCCATGAGCTGGTTCTGTGTCTCGATGTCGTAGCGCTCGATTATTTCCAATATTTTTTCCTGCCTGGCCGATTTCATTTTCCTTCACCCAATTTCTCAAAAACTATGTCGTAAAACGCCTTGCTGCCCACATGGGCCAGCAGGGTCTGGTACCTGGATTTTTTGACGTGGAGCACGTCGCCGTCGAGGACGTCGAAGCGTCCTCCGTCGACGGAGATTATGGCACTGCGGCCGCGGATACAGCGGATATCCACCGTTACCACGCGGTCGGGGGCCAGCACAAAGGAGCGCGCGGCCAGCGCGTGGGCGCATACCGGCGTGAGGATCAGGTTCTCCGCCGTGGGCTCGACCAGCGGGCCGCCGGCGGCCATGGAGTAGGCCGTCGAGCCCGTGGGCGTGGCGACGACGAGGCCGTCGCCGGAAAACTCCAGCATCCGCCGCCCGTCGCCCCGGGCGAGCATGTGGATGGTCTGGGTTATGCCGTGGAGGGAGACATCGTTGAGCGCGTAGTCGGTGAAGATCATTTCCCCGGCGCGCTCAAGACCCACCTCGAGCATCATGCGCGGGCTGGGCGTGTAGCTGCCGCGCGCGGCGGTTATCAGCCGGGCGAGGTCGCCGCGCTCGAGCTCGGCGAGAAAGCCGATGTTGCCGAGATTCACGCCGATTATCGGCACGAGGTGGCCGATCATGCGGCGGGCCGTGTGCATGATGGTGCCGTCGCCGCCGAGGGAGACGACCAGCTCCGCGCCGCCGATGACATCCTCCAGCTGGCAGAAGTCCGCGCCGTCGGCGGGCAGGAGCAGGTCACCGTCGAGGTACTCGGGGCTTATCTTCACCTCAAAGCCCGCGCTTTCAAGCATCGCGCGCGCCTGCGCCGTGACGGCGAGGCCGGCGTCCTTGTAGGGGTTCGGGCACAGGACGATCCGTTTTTTATCCATGCTTCACTGCTCCTTGAGCTCCCCGTGGGACGCCGCGACTATCGCCTCGGGATCGGGCGGCGGGGCGGGGTGCGCGCCCTTTTTCAGGTGGGCGAGGTATTCAATGTTGCCCTCGGGGCCCTTGATGGGGGAGTAGTCCAGGCCCATGAGCGTCAGGCCCGCGGAGGGGACGAAGTCAATAAAGCCGCTGAGGACCTGCAAGTGCACGCGCTCATCGCGCACCACGCCCTTTTTGCCGACATTTTCCCTGCCGGCCTCGAACTGGGGCTTGATGAGGGATACTATCTCCCCGTCGGGCGCCAGCAGCGCCGCGGCGGCGGGGATGACGAGGCGTACGGAAATGAAGGCAAGATCCATGACGGCCAGGTCGATCTCCTCCGGGATGTCCTCACGCGTGAGGTAGCGGGCGTTGGTGCGCTCCATATTCACCACGCGCTCGTCGCTGCGAAGCTTCCAGGCCAGCTGGCCGTAGCCCACATCGACGGCGTAGACGCGCTTCGCGCCGTTTTGCAGCAGCACGTCCGTAAAGCCGCCGGTGGAGGCTCCGAGGTCGAGGCAGGTTTTGCCCGCCGGGGAGACGGGGAAGACGCGAAGCGCCTTTTCCAGCTTCAGCCCGCCGCGCGAGACGTAGGGCAGGGCCGCGCCGCGCACCTCGATTTTCTTTCCAGGGTCAACCGCCGTGCCGGGCTTGTCGACGCGCTGTCCGTCCACAAACACCTCGCCCGCCATTATCACCGCCTTGGCCCGCTCCCGGCTGGGGGCGAGGCCGAGCCCGGTTATGAGGGCGTCAAGCCTTTGCTTCTTCATCGCTTTCCTCCATCGCCTGGCGCGCCGTCGAGACGACGGACGCGGTATCTATGCCGCAGACGCTGCGCAGCTGCTCCACCTCGCCGTGGGTCACAACGCCGCTGCCGAGATTGAGCAGCCGCGCATACCGCACGGGGACGCGGCTCTGGGCGAGGCAGGCCAAAAGCGCCTGGCCCATGCAGCCGTGGGCGCAGACCTCCTCGAGCACTATGACGCGGCCCGTTTTCCTGACGGACTGGGCCGTGGCGGGAAAGCTGTCAAAGTCGAGGCGGTTGAGCTTTATTAACTGGGCACGTATGCCGAGCCCTTCAAGCTCGCGCGCGGCGGCGAGAGCTTCGTTTATCATTATCCCGTGGGTGACGATCGTCACGTCGCTGCCCTCGCGCAGGACGGCCTCGGCCTGGGCGGAGGTGTCGCGCGTAAATTCGCCCTCACTGCCACGGGGGTAGCGCACCGCGGCGGGGCCCTTCGTTTCCAGCGCGAGGCGGAGCATACTTCGCAGCTCGGCGTAATTGGACGGGGCGAAGATGGCCATGCCGGGGGTCTGGCGCAGCAGGCCGAGGTCAAAGCTGCCCTGGTGCGTCTCGCCGTCGGCACCGACGAGCCCGGCGCGGTCAACCGCCAGCACCACGGGCACGCGGCCCAGTCCGATGTCGTGCACGAGCATGTCATAGCTTCGCTGTAGAAAACTGGAATAGACCGCGAAAACAGGCTTGAGGCCCTGCGCGGCCATTCCGGCGGCCATGGCGGCGGCGTGCTCCTCGGCTATGCCCACGTCGAAAAAGCGCTCGGGCCAGCGGGAGGCGAACCAGCCCAGGCCGGTGCCGTCCGCCATGGCGGCGGTTATGGCGACGATGCGCTCATCGCGGGAGGCGAGGCGGCTGAGCTCCTCGCCGAAAGCCTCAGAAAAGCCGCCGGAGTGGGACAGAGAGACGCCGCGCTCCGGGTCGAAGGGAGCGACGCCGTGGTAGGCCTGGGGGTTTGCCTCGGCGGGGGGATAGCCCTTTCCCTTGGTGGTGGTGACGTGCACGAGCACGGGCATTTCCAGCTCGCGGGCGTAGCGTATCACGCGGGTGAGGGTTTTTATGTCGTGGCCGTCGATGGGGCCGAGGTAGTAAAAGCCGAGGTCCTCAAATATCGTGTCCGGCAGGACCATGTCCTTTATCCACTCCTTGACGCCATGGATGAGCTTGTGAATTCCGGTAAGGCGGCCCAGGGTGCGGTGGTACGCGCGCTTGACGGCCAGATAGCTCGGGCGCACGCGCTGCTTCGCCAGCAGGCGGGAGACGGCGCCGACGTTGGAGTTTATGGACATGCCGTTGTCGTTGAGGACTATCACCATGCTCTCGCCGGAGGCGCCGCAGTTGGCGAGGCCCTCGTAGGCCAGGCCGCCGGTGAGCGCGCCATCGCCGATGACGGCGGCGACGGCATAGTCAGCGCCGCTGAGGGTGCGCGCCTTCGCCATGCCGAGGGCGACGGATATTGAGTTGGAGGCGTGGCCGGAGATGCAGGCGTCGTCCGCGCTCTCGCAGGGCTTGGGGAAGCCGGACAGCCCGCCGAAGCGGCGCAGGCTGTCAAACTGCTCCAGACGGCCCGTGAGCATCTTGTGCGCGTAGCACTGGTGGCCCACGTCAAAGACTATGCGGTCGCGCGACGTGTCGTACACCCGGTGCAGCGCGACGGTCAGCTCCACGGCGCCCAGGCTCGAGGCAAGGTGCCCGCCGTTCCTGGACGCGGCGCGTATTATCTCCGCGCGAAGCTCGGCGCACAGAGCGTCAAGCTGCTCTTTGTCCAGCTTTTTTACATCCGCGGAGGAATGTATTTGTGAAAGTAAATCCAATGTTATATCCCTTTCATCAGGAAAAGGCGGGAAATCCACCTTATTCAAGAGGGAGCCGCGCAGATGAATATGCACGGCGCCCACGTTCCTTATGATAACAAAAATTGCCCTGAATTACAACAGTAACAGAGCAATTTCCGTGACAAAAATATACAGAAATTTTAGTGAATATTCATGGAAAGAGAATAACTATTTATTGCGCCCAGCCAGCATGTCGGTAAGCGTCAGGAGGAAGGCGGCGTCATCGAAGGGGGAGAGGGCGTTTTTGGCGTCTAAGCTAAGGCGCGCTATCTCGCGCTCGCAGCCCTCGGGGCCGAGGAGGGTGAAGAAAGTGGTCTTGCCGCCGCGCTCGTCCGAGCCGGCGGTTTTGCCGAGCTGCTCGCTGCTGCACTCGGCGTCGAGCACGTCGTCGCGTATCTGGAAGGCCATGCCCAGGGCGCTGCCGAATTCGCCGGCGGCGTTGAGCTGGAGCTGTGTTCCTCCCGCGGCGGACACTCCGATTTGGCACGCGGCGGAGATCAGCGCGCCGGTTTTCAGCGCGTGGGTGCCTCGAAGCGAGCGCTCGTCAAGGTCCGGCGGCGCGGCGGTGTCCAGGTACTGCCCGGCGCACATGCCCATGCTCC
>JAMPGF010000054.1 GCA_023664105.1 Butyricicoccus sp.
GGTGGAGCTGCTCGCAGAGCGCGGCTACGACCCCGCCTACGGCGCGCGCCCGCTGCGGCGCACGATCCAGAGCCTTGTGGAGGACCGCGTCGCGGAGAAGCTGCTCGAGGGCGAGCTGAAGTCCGGCGGCAGGGCCGAGGTGGATGTTTGCGGCGGGGAGCTGACGCTGGTTTGCCATTGCGCGGAGAAGGAGATCTGTGCATAAGCGGCGTCGCGCGCAAAAGGAAAAAGTTTCGCCAGCCTTTGTAAAGGCTGGCGAAACTTTTAATTACGCCTTACTGCCGATCTTCCTGACAAGCCAAATCAGCAGACACGCGCCAACCACCGACAGCAAAACCCCGCCGATGCTCACGCGCGCGGTGCTTATGCCGATCAGCCCAGCCAGAAAAATTCCGATAAACGAGCCCACGATGCCCAACACGCAGTTAAACCAGAACCCGCCCTTTACCTTCATAATCAGCCCCGCGATATACCCCGACAGGGCGCCAATCAAAATCGTCGTGACAAGACTTCCAATCACAGCAAGCCCTCCTCAAAATCTATCCGATCTGCTCCCCCAAACGGGACAGAACATCCGTAAAATACTCCGGCAGCGCCGTCTCCAGCTCCACGGCGCGCCCCGTGCGCGGATGCACAAACCGCAGCGCCCGCGCGTGAAGGCACTGGCCCTCCAGCCCCTTGGCCGGGCACTTACGCCCGTACACCATGTCGCCCAGCAGCGGGTGGCCTATCTTCTCCATATGCACCCGTATCTGATGCGTGCGCCCCGTCTCAAGCCGGCAGCGTATGTGCGTAAACTCCCGATAGCGCGCCACAACCTCATAGTGCGTCACGGCGGCGCGGGAGTTCCTCTCCGTCACGGCCATGCGCTTGCGGTCCGTGGGGCAGCGGCCAATCGGCGCGTCCACCGTCCCCGCATCATCGCGCATGCGTCCGTATACCACCGCCTCATATGTCCGGGCGAGGCTGTGGTCGGAAAGCTGCTCCGACAGAGCCCGATGAGCGAAATCGTTCTTCGCCGCGATGATAAGCCCCGAGGTGTCCTTGTCTATGCGGTGCACGATCCCGGGGCGGCGCTCCCCGCCGATGCCCGACAGGCTCTCCCCGCAGTGCCAGAGCAGCGCGTTTACCAGCGTGCCGTCCGGGTGCCCCGGCGCGGGATGCACCACCATGCCCCTGGCCTTGTTGACCACGATGAGGTCGCCGTCCTCGCAGACCACGTCCAGCGGCAGATTTTGCGCCACAAGCTCGACACGCTCCGGCTCCGGCAGCTCAACGCTGATGACATCCCCGGCGCTCACGCGAAGGTTTTTCTTCGCCGGTGCGCCGTTTACGGTCACGCCGCCGCTCTCCAGCAGCCTCTGCGCGCTTGAGCGGGTCAGCTCCGGAATAAGGCGAGGCAGGAGGGCGTCAACTCGCTCTCCTGCCGTTTCCGCGGTGATGGTAAAATCCTCCCGCCCCATCACAGGTCGCGGAACTCCGCGAGAATGTCGTCCAAATCAAAGCTCGTCTCGTCGGTGCGGGTCTGAGGCTTTGCGTCCGGGCGGGCCTCCGGCGCGGGCGCGGGCTCCGGCGCTCTCGTCCTGACCTCCGGCGCGCTCCTTCGTGCCTCCGGCGCGGAGGCCGGGCGGACGTGGGACTTTGGCTCGTCAAGCGTGGACTTTCCGTGCCCAGCCGTGTGCCTGGGCGCGGAGGATTTGCTCGTCGCGCCGGGAATGTCGGCGCTCTTCTTCGCCGAGGTCATCTGCTCCCACTCGGCGAAGGGGTCGTCGGCGGTCGAAACGCCACGTCCGGGGAAGGGCGTGACCTTGCCCTCCGGCTCGGCGGCGCGGCGCGGCTTTATTCCCTGCGCGCCTCCGGCGGCAGCGGCGGCGCGTCTGGCCTGCTTTTCCGCCTCGTCGGCGGGCTTTTCCAGCAGCATAAACACGCAAAAGGCGATGCCGCACACGGTTATGAGTATGTCGGCCACATTGAAAACCGGGAACTGCTGCCCGAAAATTTTGAAGTCGAACTCAAACATATCGACCACATAGCCGCTGATGATCCGGTCGATGCAGTTGCCCGCGGCCCCGGCCATCACCAGCACGGCGAGCCAGCGCGCGGCCTTGCCCCTGATGATGTCCTTCACCATCAGGTAGATGACCGCCCCGATGAACACCGCGCACAGCGCCACGAACAGCCAGCGCGCGCCCTCCATAAAGCTGAAGGCCGCGCCGGTGTTGTGCACATTGGCGAGGTGGATGAAGCCCGGTATGAGCTCGTGCCTGCCGGAATTGAGCACGATGTGCGCCGAGGTCCAGTATTTGACCGCCTGGTCAGCAATCAGAGCAATTACGGCGACTATTGCGTAAAGCATAGGATACCTCCTTGGGTCAAAAAAGAGGCTGGGCCTCTTTTTCGAGGGAATGCGGGAATTTTACTTCACAAACGACAGCACCCTCGCACAGCGCGGGCACAGGCCGTCGGCGTTGGCCTCGGTCGAGTGCATCCAGCAGCGCGGGCACTTCACGCCGGGGGCCTCGCTCACGGCGGCGGAGATTCCGGGCACGTTCGCGCCCGCCTTCGCGCCCGCCGCGCCCCCCGGCGCGGCGGACACATGCGAGACAATAAACAGCTCCGCCAGGTTCATCGCGCCCAGTCTGTCGAGCACCAGCGTGCCCTCCTCCCCGTCGGGGCAGAGCGTCACGGCGGCCTCAAGGCTCTTGCCGATGCGCTTTTCCGCGCGCGCGGACTCCAGCACGGCGTTTACGTCGTCGCGAAGCGCGATGAGCGTATCCCAGCGCTCCATGGCCTCGCCGTCCAGGGCATAAGCGCCAAAGGGCTTGTTCATCTCGTTGAAGATGACGTTGCGCGCGTCGTCCCCCGCGCGGTGCGGCATCGCCTGCCAGATCTCGTCGCAGGTGAAGGCCAGGATGGGAGCCATGACCTTCGTGAGCGTATCGAGGATCAGGAAAAGCGCGGTCTGCGCGCTGCGGCGGCGCAGGCTGTCGCGCTGCTCGCAATACAGGCGGTCCTTTATGATGTCAAGGTAGAAGTTTGACAGCTCCACCACGCAGAAATCGTTCACCGCGTGGGTGACGACGGAGAACTCGTAGCCGGAATACCCCTGCTCGCAGCGCTCCATGAGAGCGCCCAGCTTTGTCAGCGCCCAGCGGTCAAGCTCCTCCATCTCCTCCGCGCTTACCAGCTCGTCGGCGTTAAAGCCGTCGAGGTTGCCAAGGCAGTAGCGCGCGGTATTGCGGAATTTCAGATAGTTCTGGGAGAGCTGCCTGAAAATCTTATCCGAGCAGCGCACGTCCGCGTGGTAGTCCGCCGACGCGGCCCAAAGGCGCAGCAGGTCAGCGCCGTAGGTGTTGATGATCTCGTCGGGGTCCATGCCGTTGCCCAGGGACTTGTGCATGGCGCGGCCCTCGCCGTCCACGGTCCAGCCGTGGGTGATGCACTCCTTAAACGGCGCGCCCTTGCCCAGCGCGCCCACGGCGGTCAGCAGGCTGGACTGGAACCAGCCGCGGTACTGGTCAAGCCCCTCAAGGTACACGTCCGCGGGCCAGAAGCCCTGGTCACGCTGCATTGAGGCGAAGTGGGACGAGCCGGAGTCGAACCAGCCGTCGAGCGTGTCCTCCTCCCTGGTAAAGCCGCCCTTGTTCCCGCAGTGCGGGCAGGCAAAGCCCTCGGGCAGGATATCGTTGGCGTCCAGCTCATACCAGGCGTTCGAGCCGCGCTCCGCGAAGAGCTTCGACACCGAGGCGATAGTCTCGTCGGTGCAGATGGGCTTTCCGCAGTCCGGGCAATAGAACACAGGAATTGGCAGGCCCCAGCGGCGCTGGCGTGAGATGCACCAGTCCGCGCGCTCGCGGATCATGCTCTTCATGCGGTCGATGCCCCAGGCGGGGTACCACTTTACGTCCTCGCACGCGTCGCATGCCTCCTGCTTGAACGCGTCCACGGAGCAGAACCACTGCGGCGTGGCGCGGAAGATTATGGGGTGCTTGCACCGCCAGCAGTGCGGGTAGGAGTGGGTGATCTCCTCGCTTGCAAACAGCGCGCCCGATTCCTTCATGTCCGCCAGAATTACCGGGTTGCTCTCCTCGGTCTTCATCCCGGCGTACTTGCCGGCGTAATCGGTGTGCCGTCCGCGGTCGTCCACAGGCACTACCATGTCTATCTTATACCGCTTGCAGGTCTCGTAGTCATCCGCGCCGAAGCCGGGCGCGGTGTGGACGCAGCCGGTGCCGCTGTCCATGGTGACGTACTCCGCCGTGCAAAGCTGGCTCGTCTTGTCCAGGAAGGGGTGCCGCGCGAGCATATACTCAAATTCCTCGCCCTTAAAGCGCGCGACGATTTCGTAATCCTCGATCCCGCCGACGCCCATGACCTTCTCGCAAAGCGCCTCGGCGAGAATGTACATCTCCCCGCTGCCGGCCTTCACGAGCACGTAGCTCTCGCGCGGGTGCACGGCGATGGCCAGGTTGCCCGGCAGGGTCCAGATGGTGGTCGTCCAAATAAGGAAGAACATCTTCGACACGTCGCCGTACCGGGACAGCTTCCCCTTGTCGTCGCATACGGCAAATTTTACATAAACGGTGGTGCAGGGGTCGTCCTGGTACTCGATTTCCGCCTCGGCCAGCGCGGTCTCGTCGTAGGGGCACCAGTACACGGGCTTTAGGCCCTTGTAGATGTAGCCCTTCTTGTACATCTCCCCGAACACCCTGACCTCCTCCGACTCGAACTCGGGGGACATGGTCAGATAGGGGTGCTCCCAGTCGCCGATAACTCCCAGGCGCTTGAAATTCCCGCGCTGCACGTCGACGTAGTGCTGCGCGAACTCATGGCAGGCAGTGCGGAACTCCGGCACGCTCATGGCCTTGCGGTTGAGCTTGTTCTGCTTGATTATCGCCGACTCGATGGGCATACCGTGGTTATCCCAGCCGGGGATATAGGGCGTGCAGTACCCGCGCATGGCGTAGGAGCGGGTGATAAAGTCCTTTATCACCTTGTTCATCGCCGTGCCCATGTGGATGCTGCCGTTGGAGAAGGGAGGCCCGTCATGCAGTGAAAAGCGGGGCTTGCCCTCGTTTTTCTTGAGCATCTCATGGTACACGTCCTGCTCTTCCCAGCGCCGTAGCATCTCCGGCTCGCGCTTTGGCAGTCCCGCCCTCATGGGGAAGTCGGTTTTCGGCAGATTAAGCGTCGCGTTGTAGTCTTTTTCCATCGTCTTTCTCTCCTGAACATATCCGCACCGGATAAATAGTATGAAAACCACGGGCGGGAAAGCCCGCCCGGAACAAGCTATAAAAGCCCCGCGCACCGGCCCGAGCCCGTAAAACCCTCGTAGATCTTAGAATCTGTCAGCGGCTATGCTGCTGCAAATTCCTGATGCAGAGCCGTTCGCGGCGCGCACGCCGCGAATAAAATCAAATCATTTTCCCTTAGTCCAGCGCGTCCTCGCCGCGCAGGATTCCGTAGGAACGCGTGGGATTCTCGTCGACCTGGCTGAGCAGGCTCTTTATCTCGGGCGACACGTCGCTGACCGGCTCGTTGACGGCCTTGCCAACGGTCTCCTCAATGCTCTTGACAGTCTCGTGGATCTCGGAGCCGCTGCTGCCCGCCGGCACCGCGCTCACGCTGGCCGCGCTGGCGCGGGACGCGCTTTTCACGAAGTCCGCGCCGCTTATGCGCTGCAAAAACTC
Source organism: Butyricicoccus sp. (assembly GCA_023664105.1). Lineage (GTDB taxonomy): Bacteria > Bacillota > Clostridia > Oscillospirales > Oscillospiraceae > JAMPGF01. Next base: position 5,691 of record JAMPGF010000054.1, read on the forward strand.
AAGCTGCATGTTGCAAAGCTTGTTCATGCTGTCGATGAACTCCACGCTGCTGCGCTTGGCCTCGGCAAGCCTGGTCTTTTCGTTCTCGACCTCTTCCCGGGCCTGGCGTCTGACGCGCTCGGCCTCGGTCATGGCTTCGCCGAGGATCCTGTCGCCCTTTTCGCGGGACTCCTTTTCGATCATGCTGCCCATCTTCTGGGCCGAGAGTATGGCCTCGTGCATGTCCTTCTCGCTGCCGCGGTATTCCTCGATCTTGTCCACGAGAACCTTCATCTTGGCCTTGAGCACGCCGTTTTCCTTTTGCAGCGCCGTGAGCTCCACGGCGAGCTGCTCGAGAAAATCGTCCACTTCGTTCATGTCATATCCGCCGAAAACGGCCTTTTCAAAGCTTTTCTCTCTGATATCCTGAGGTGTGATCATATCTATTATCCCCCAAAAAATATATTTCCGGTCCCGCTATTCATCTGCTGCCGCGGCGATTTAAAAGTACGTGCCGCCGGTTTCCAGATCCCCGGCGATGTCGCCGGCCAGATCCGCGTTCTTCGGCACGATCACGTAGGTTTTGAGCGCCGCCTTTTGTATTTTGCCGTCCAGTGCGTAGGTCACGCCGGAGAGAAAATCTATCAGCCGGCGCGCGTCATCATTGGGCGTTGTCTCCAGATTCATGACTATCGAGTGCCCCTCGCGAAGATGGTCGGCAATCTCCGCCGCGGTGTCGAACCGCTCGGGCTTTACCAGCACAAGCTTGGTCTGTTGGTGCGCGGCGCCGCCGTTGATGCTGACTACGCGGCCCTCGCGCGGCTGTCTTGCCGTCCGAGCGCCCTGAGCCGTCGCGGCCTGCTCCGCGGCGTAGCCGCCGGAGAAGGGATTCACCCTTCGCGGGCCCTCCGCCGGCGGCGGCGCCACGGACTCGTCTATAAAATCGTCCTCATCATCGTCGTAGGGACGAGTAAGCTTTTTCAGCTCGTCAAAGAAACCCATCTGCTTTATTCCTCCAAGGGCGACCCTGCCGCGCCGTAATCGCGCCGTCCGAAGATCGCCGAACCGATGCGGACCATATTCGCGCCCTCTTTCACAGCGTCCATATAATCGTCCGTCATGCCCATGGACAGAAAGTCCATAGAAACATTATCGTATTTTTTTTGCCCGTTGTCAACAAAAAGCTGTCTCATACGGGCAAAATAAGCCCGATTTGACCCGCTTTTTACCGAAATCGGGGGCACGCACATCAAGCCGCGCACCCGTACGGAGGCAAATTTTGACGAAAAATCCAGCATTTCCATCAAAAACTCCGGCGCGATACCGGACTTCTGCTCCTCGCCGGCGATATTGATTTCGATCAACACGTCCTGCACAAGCCCCAGCGCGGCGGCGCGCTTCGCGATAAGCTCCATCAGCTCCGCGCTGCCCACGGACTGGATGAGCTCCACCCGCCCGACGATTTTGTTGACCTTGTTTCGCTGCAAATGCCCGATGAAATGCTTCGCCGCGCCGTCGTAAGCGCCCAGCGCGTCCTTTTCCAGGAATTCCTGCACGCGGTTCTCGCCGCAGGCGTCCACGCCCGCCGCGACAGCCTCGCGCACACGTGCGGCGTCGTTCATTTTCGTCGCCGCAACAAGCAAAACAGCGCCGGAGCCAGCGGCCTCGGCGATGCTCTCTCTTATTTTTTCAACGTTTCCAGCTATGCCCATATCTTTTTCCCCTTCTCGGAAGCTAATCCATTATCTTTCCTTCATAGAGGTCGACGCCCGACACGACGATCTCGTTCCCCTCGCGAAGGGCGCTTGCCGCGGCCTCGCGCTCGACGACGCAGAAGTCCTCGCCCCGGTAAATCACGCTGACATCCTTGCGCTCAAGCTGCATGGCCGTGATGACCCAGACAAACTCCTGCCCGTCGGCGTCCTCGCGCAGCGCGTCCGATGGCACGCGGATGCCGTTATACTCGTCGAATACCACCGCCGCAGAGACCTCCCGCATCGCCAGCGTATCCGCCAGCGCGGTGTCGCAGCGGAAAACCACCGCCGCGCTGCCGTTGTAGCCGCCGCTCACGCTCTCCACCCGCGCGGACACGTTCCCGCCGTAGTACCGCCCGAAATTGAGGCTCGCGTACCCGCCCACTGTCAGGTTCGCCGCGTCCGCGTCGCTCATCACCGCCGCGAAATACCAGATGTAGTCCGTCACCAGCTTGCCGTACGCCCCCTCGGCGGTCTCGCCGCGGGAATTGACGAGCTCCATCACGCCCTGCGGCGTGAGGCCGCGCAGATTCTCCGGCCCCAGGTGCTCATAGCCGTCCACCGCTGTGGAGAACACCCCCGACCGCTCCACGGCCAGGAAGCTTGTGTCCGAGCTGGAGCTGCCGCGGATGCTCGCCAGCTCAGCCCTCAGCGAGTCGAGCTCGGCCTGGCTCGACTCGCTCTCGTCAAAGGTCAGGCAGCGCAGGTTAAGCGCCGCGGCGTCGAGCCCGTCGAGCTCCCGCCGCGCCACGCAGCCGGTCAGCTCCAGCACCGCCGAGCGCAAAAGCGCGTCCCGCGCGGTCAGGTCCTGTGCCGAGCTTATCCCCTCGACCGCCGCGGCGACCCGCGCGATTTCCAGCTCCAGCTCATGCATCCTCGCCGCGCGCTCAAGCCCCGTCCAGCTGCTCATGGCCGTCGCGACCACGCCGCCGGCGGCGACCTTCTCCCCCTCCGGCACGCTTATGTCGATGTATGGCTCCGCGCTTTGCAGCACCACTTCGCTTCGCACGACGATGCCGCTGGCCGCGCCCTCGGCGGAAACGGAGGTCACCGCCGCCTCAGCCGTCACGGTCTGGTCGGTCAGCGCCCCGTAGGCGTAAACCCCTACATAGGCCGCCACGCCCAGGAACAGCACCAGCGCTATTATAATTGTAACTCGGTCGGTTCTCTTCATCTTTTCTCCGTCCCCGGAACGCGGTATGTAGGCTCCTTATGATACTTCCTCGTTCAAGTCAATCGGCCTGGGCGGCACGATTGTGGAAATTGCGTGCTTGTAAATCATCTGCTGCTTTCCCTCGGTGTCCAGCATCACCACGAAGCTGTCAAAGCCCTTCACGACGCCCTTCATCTGAAAGCCATTCATCAAAAACACCACCACGGTGAGCTTGTCCCGTCTTGCCGCGCTGAGGAACGTGTCCTGATAATTCTGTGTTTTCTGCATGTTCAACGACTCCTTTTTGTCTCCGGCGCCGCCAGGCATAAATTATATCTTATCACAAACGGCGCCATTTTAGAATAGTTTTTCGCGGGAAGAACCCCGCAGCCTTCATTTTAGCCGCGCCGCCGCGTAAAAGATGTCGTTTTCTGTTGTAAAACCCTCAAAATTTGAAGAAATTTCCCCGCGCCAGCGCCCGGAGCACCATATCCGCGCCCTCGCCGGGGTCCGGCGCGCCGTCCCAGAGTATCCACTCCAGCCCGGCGTCCCGCCTCAGCCAGGTCAGCTGCCGCTTGGCGTAGCGCCGCGAGGCCTGCTTTATCTGCTCCACAGCCTCCTCCGCGCCAGCGCGCCCTTCGATGTATTCTACCGCCTCTTTGTATCCAATCGCCTGCATCGCCGAACACTCCGGAGAGATTTTCCCGGTCTCCGCCAGCGAGCGCACTTCCTCAAACAGCCCGCGCCGCACCATACTGTCGACCCGCGCGTCAATTCGCGCGTACAGCGCCTGTCTGTCGGCAAAGCTCAGCGCGAAGCGCGCCGACTCCCAGCGCGGAGGCAGCGAGCGCGTGCGCTCGTCGTGCGCCGTTATCGTCTCGCCCGTGAGCAGGAAAATCTCCATCGCGCGCACCAGCCGCTTCTTATCCGCCGGGTGCAAAACCGCGGCCCGCTCCGGGTCGGCCTCCCTCAGCCGCTCCCGGAAAGCCTCCCCGCCGAACTCGTCGTACTCGCGTGAAAGCCGCGCACGCAGCTCCCCGTCCGTGTCCGCGGCGGCGAAATCCCGCCCCGACAGCAGCGAGTCGATATAAAGCCCCGTCCCGCCGACGATCACAGGAACCTTACCCCGCGCGAAAATATCCTCCGCACACTTCGCGGCCCCGTCGACCCAGCGCGAGACGGAAAAATCCTCCCCCGGCTCCGCGACGCCGACCATGTGGTGGGGCACGCCGCGCGCTTCCTCAGCCGCAACTTTGGCCGTGCCGATGTCCAGCCCCCGGTAAACCTGCATGGAGTCGGCGGAGATAACCTCTCCGCCCAGACGCAGGCACAGCTCGACCCCCAGCGCGGTTTTCCCCGTCGCCGTCGGCCCGCTTATCACTATCACCCTTTTCGGCTTTTCCACTTCCGAAACCACCAAAATTCACTATTTGTTATCACATTCCGCAAAGTCTGTGATATACTGGGAAATCATCAAAAGAAAAGGAGTCTTTTCCGTGAAAGTCAGCATATCCGCAGACAGCACCTGCGACCTTACCCCGGAGCTTCTGCAAGCGCGCGGCATCGCCATAACCCCCCTCTACATAATAAAGGACGGCAAATCCTACGCCGACGGCCTGGAGATCCGGCCCGAGGACATCTATTCCCACGTCTCCGCCGGCGGCGAAATCTGTTCAACCGCCGCCGTGTCCGTTGCCGACTACCTCGACTTTTTCCGCAAGCGTCTGGAAACGTGCGACGAGATAGTCCACATGCACATCTCCGGCGAAATGTCCGCCTGCTGGCAGAACGCCTGCATCGCGGCCGGGGAGCTGGGCCGCGTCTACCCCGTGGACTCGCGAAACCTCTCCACCGGCATCGGCCACCTCGTCCTCGACGCCGCGGACCTCGCCGCCAGGGGCCTGTCCGGCGCGGAAATACGCGATGAGCTTGAGCGCCGGCGCGAGAAGCTGGACGTCAGCTTCGTGGTCGACACGCTGGCCTATCTCCGCAAGGGAGGCCGCTGCTCGGCGCTGGCGGCAATGGGGGCGAACCTGCTCTCCCTCAAGCCCTGCATCGAGGTGCACGACGGCAAGATGGGCGTGGGCCGCAAGTTCCGCGGAAGTCTCGAAAAATGCCTTCTCGACTACGTCCGCGCCCGCCTCGAGGGCAGAACCGACATAGACACCCGCCGCATATTCATAACCGACTCCGGCGGAATCAGCGACGAGACACGCGCTCTTGTCGAGCGTGAGGTACTCAAGTACCAGAGCTTTGAGGAAGTCATCCACACCCGCGCCGGCTGCACCGTGTCCAGCCACTGCGGCCCCGGCACATTAGGGATCCTCTACTATCACAAATAGCGCTTTTCTTTCTTCACCGCGCGCACATCCCGCCCCAGGAACAGCAGCAGGTCGTACTCCCCCTCAACGCGGGAGACGGTCTGCGGGCTGTAGCGCGCGCGGAACTCCTCGGCGGAGAGGTTGGTGCTGATTATCGTCGGCCTTTCCGCATACAGGCGCGTGTTGACGATGGTATAGAGCGCGCTTTGCGCAAACTGAGTGTTCATCTCCGTGCCGAGGTCGTCCAGGATCATCAGCTCGCAGGACAAAATCCTCTCGCACTTCTCCGCCGCGGTGTCGCCCCCCGGTCCGTCGCGGTGGAATTTGCACACCTCAAAGGGCTCGAACGCCGCCACCGCGCTTTCATACACTACGGAAAACCCGCGCTCGGACACTCTCCGGGCGATGCACGCGGACAGGAAGGTCTTACCCAGCCCCGTGCCGCCGCGCAGCAGCAGGCTGCCCGCGCCGGGGGCGAAGTTCTCGGCATACTGCCGGCAGCTGAAAAGCACCATCTCCATGGCCTGCCTCGGCGACATGCCGTAGCGCGCGTCGACCTCATCTGAGTAATAACCCAGGTCAAACTGTGAAAAATCGTCCGCGCCCAGCTTCAGCAGCGCCGAAAGCTCCCGCGCCCGCTCCCTCCGGTATAGCTCCATAAGGCAGTGACAGGGCCGCCCGTCACCGCCGTAGCCCCTGTCCCGGCAGTCCGGGCAGGAGTATATTTCATCCAGATAATCCGCCGGCAGCCCGTTCGCGCGAAGAAGCTCCGCCTTCTCGCGCTGAAGGGCCTCGCTCCGCGCCTCGACGCGCGCCATCTGTGCCGCGGCGTCGTGCCGGAGCGTCAGGCCGATGACCTCGCCCAGCAGGCGCCGGAGCTGCCCGTCGATCTCCCGCAGCCGCGGGATCTCCTCATAGGCCAGCGCCTGGCGGCGCTGCTGCTCCTGCTCATTTTCCGCGCGCTTTTCCGCCAGGCGCTCCCGCGAGCGCGCAAGCAGCTTTCCGTCCAGCGCCATGGCCTTACCCCCTCTTTTTCATGTTCTCGTACATTTTCCGCATGTTCTCCAGATCGCCGCGCACCGCCGCGTCCGTCTCCTCCGGAGCCTTCCTCGCAGCGGGCCTGCCGTGGGCGTGCCTCGGGTCGCCCTGCCCGATCTGCTCCGGCGTAAACAGCCCCTTTTCCTGCCAGCTTTGCAGGATCTTGTCCATATACTTCCACGTCAGCTTACCAGTACCCACGACCGTGCGGTCATAAGCCACGGCGATGGCCTCGGGCGAAAAGCCCATCTCCAGCCAGGACTCGACGTACTTCTTCTCCGTCTGTGTCAGCGCGCGGGCGCGTATCTGCAAAACGTCCCTGACCTGCTCCGTGAGAAGCCGGGACTGCCTTTCCCGCTGCATGTGCGTCTCGGCGGCTTCGGGCGTGGTGATCTCGTTTCTGGCCCAGAACCACGCCTCCTTTTCCACATAGCGCATCGTTGGCATTCTCCCGTCGCCGTGCGCGGCCTGCCAGCTGTCGATGCAGTGGTTGACAAGCAGGCAGATAAGCTCCGCCGGCAGTCCGATCTCGTCGTAAATGCCCAGGAGAATACGCATATCGTTGCTGCTCAGCGTCCTGCCCAGCGCGCTCTGCGCCTCTAAAATGACTCCCTCGAAGGCGCTGTCGCTCTCCGCCCGCTGCGAGATATCCCGCCCCGTGTACTCGGGCAGCTCTTCCCTCGGCAGGGGCTCCTCCGGCGCGGAGAGCAGCCCCAGCCGCCGAAGGCTCG
>JAMPGF010000055.1 GCA_023664105.1 Butyricicoccus sp.
CACCTATCACTGAAAAATCATGTGATTAGCAAGTTGCTTAGAGCATATATCACCGCTAACAAATTCTTAGATCTACGAGGTTTTTTGACAGGCTGAAGCGGCCAAAGGCCGCTTCTTTGAATTTTATATTTCCTCGCCCTTTTCCCTCTGCTTGCGTATCTCCTCGCGCTGAACGGTGAAAATAGCGCGCAGCAGGCGGTCCTGCTCCCTGGACGAGAGCGTCTCAAACTGGCAGCCGTAGCTTATGTAGGTCTCGACTGCTTCGCCCACGCGGCGCACCTGGCAGACGAAATTGAAGCTCTCCTCCTTGTCCGTGACATTTATTCCGTTGACCATGAGATGGTCCCCCACCTCGTACTTCTCCCTGCATCTTATCAGGACGCCGCCCGCGCTTATGTCCAGTATCTCGCAGCGGGCCGGCTTCGTGCCCGGGGAGCCGGAGAGGGAGCGGCGGTAGCAGGTCGCTGGCGGGTTCGTGCTCAGCCTCTGGCGGAAATAGACGCGCTGCTCCTTGGTAAACTTGCTCTCAAGACGGTCGATCTTCCATATCTGGCTGCTGCTGCCGCAGATCCTGCCGTGCAGGACCAGGCTGTTTTTTTCGCGCGCAAAGCGCAGGCGTATCTCCTTGTTGTACAGCACCGGCGGCAGGTCATAGTCGCGCGCGTCGCGTATCACCAAAGCGCCGCCCCTGTAGCTGTCCACCTTGCCGATAAAGGTCAGCCTGTTTTGCAGCGTGAGAACGTCCACCCTCATTCCCGCGTGGATGTCAAATTCGTCCGCGGCGTGCTCCTCCACCGCCTGGGAAATCTGGGCAATCTGTTCATCCTGGGAGGCTTCCTCCTCTGCCGGTTTGGCGGCGAGAAATTTGAGCTGCATATCGGTTCTCCTTTTTTTGATTTCTGGAATGCTGAAATAACCCGGCCCACGCCGGCGCGCGTTGTCACATGGTCATTACATAGTGGAGCATGACCGCCGCCTCCGCGCGGTTTATGGGCGCCCAGGGGCGCAGATCGCCGTTGCTGTCGCCGTTCACGGCGCCCAGGCGCACGAGCGTGGCCACGGCGTCCTGCGCATAGGCCGACACGGAATTGGCATCGCCAAAGGAGTACAGCTCCGTGCCACTGTTGCCGCCCAGGCTCCAGCCCGCGGCCTCAAGCGCCCTCTTTATGATGACCATGGCATCCTGCCGCGTGAGCTGGTCGTTGGGGCGGAAATTGTTCCCGTCGCCGTTGACTATCCCCAGGGCGCTCGCCGTCGCCACGGCGGAGGCATAGTAGCTGCCGGACGGCACGTCGGCAAAGGACATGCCTGAGCTGCCGCCGAAATTATACGCGCGGCAGAGCATCACGACGAAATCGCAGCGGCGAATGTTATCTCCCGGCGCGTACCGGCCGGAGCCGACGCCGTTTATGATCCCGTTCTGGTACAGGTAATCCGCCGCCGAAACGGCCCAGGAATAGCCGCCCATGTCGCTGAAGTAAGCGGAGCTCCCCGCGCTTGCGACGACGAAGCTTATCTGGCCGCTGACCCTCTCGCCGCTGGTGCTCACGCCGGTGTAGGTGGCTACGGCGGTGCCGGAGAAGCCTCCGCGCGGGACAAAGCTGAGCTGGTCAATGCCAGGCGAGGCCGAGACGTAATACGGCGTGCCCGTCACGACCTGGGTGCCGGAGTCGTAGCCGGTGTAGCCCCGGTATATGCGGCCCTGGGTGCTTGAGGGCAGGCTGGTGAACTCGATATAGCTCAGCTCTTTGTCCATCACGGCGTTGCAGGCGGCGCGTATCTGCGACGCCGACATGGCGATGGGCTGCGCGGAGCCGCCGCTGAACCTCACCTCAGCCGGGGTGAGTGAGTTTACCCTGATACTCACCGTGCCGGTGAAGTCCTCACCGTCGTTGGAGTGGCCGGTGTAGGGTATCTCCGCCGTGCCGGTGAAGCTGGGGTCGGCCAGGAACCAGACGCGGTCAAGGCGGTTGCTGCTGCTCGTGGAGCGGTAATAGCGCGTGGTGGCGCTGACGCTGCGCAGGCTTGACGAGGCGGTGTAGTTATAGCACAGCAATCCCCGTGAGGCCGCCGGCAGCTCGAAGTAGACATAGTTGAGCGTGCTGCCCGTGGCCTCGATGCTGGCGGTGTTGAAGTCCGAAGGGTCGAACTGCACGGCGCGGCCGGAATAGACGCTGTAGCTTATCGCCTCGCTCTTCGCCGTGCCGCTGTAGTCGATGAGTACGGTGCCGGAGTAGTCGGTGTTGTCGACACTGTGCCCGGTGTAGGCAATGCGTACCTGGTCCGGCGCGTTTTTCGCCGGGACGAAGTAGACATCGCTTATATACGGCGAGTCGCTGCGGTAACAGAGGGTTTTCTCCGTCACCTTGCGCTCGGTGCTGCCGGAGGTGTAGTAGAGCGTGCCCTCGCTGCTGTCCGGCAGGGTGAATCGGACATATTCAAGATTCTCGCCCGTGGCGTCGCGGCAGGCGGTGTTGAAGCTCCGTGTGGTGAAGCTTACCTCCTTGCCGGCCTTGGCGGAATAAACCACGTCCGCGTCGCCGCCCCTGTCGGTCACGGTCACGGTAACATAGCCGGAGAAGGTACCGCTGGCGGTATCGGTGCCGCGGTAGCTTATGCGCACGCTGCCGCTGAACCCGTCAACGGGCAGGAAGCTTACGCTGTCGAGGTTGGGGTTGCCGTTGCGGCGGTAGCTCGTGGCGGCGCTGACCTTTTCGGAGTACTGGTTATCCGCGGTGTAGCCGTAGTACAGCGTCCCGCGCGAGCTCGACGGCAGGGTGAAGGTGACGCTGGACAGCTCGCGGCCGGTGCGCAGTCGGCAAATGGTGCCGAAATCGCTGCCGCGGAAAAAGACGTTCTGGCCCGAGCCGGTGGTGTAGCTGACATCCTCCATGGCGTCAACGGGGATGCGGATGATGCCGGAGAGGGTGGTGCCGTCCGTGGCGACGCCGGTGTAGCTTATCTCCGCGTTCCCGCTGAAGGTGCTGTTCGGGACGAAGGTCACGCTGCTGAGCGTGTAGCTGCCGGGAATGCCGCCGGAGTCATAGAAGCGGTCGCTCATGCTCACGCCCGCGCCGGTGTCGGCCTCGGAGATATAGCCGTTGTACAGGACGCCCTGCGTCGGCGAGACGTTCATGCTGGTCACGTAGGACAGGGTTTTGCTTTTGTCGTAGAGCTTTTCTGTATCCGAGGAAAACCTTTTGCGGATATCCGAGCGGATATCGCCAAAGCTCATGGGCGTGCCGGCGGGGATGCTGTCGTCGATCTCGACCAGGCCGGTCCTGTTTTCCTCCACGTCGACGCTGAAGCTTGCCGTGTAGTTGCCGCATGTCGCGGTGATAGTCGTCTTGCCGGGGGCGCGCGGCGTCAGGCGTCCGGTCGAGGTGACAGCCACGACGGTGTTGTTGCCGGAGTACCAGTCGATTTTGGCGGTGTTTGCCGCGTCGCCGAACCTTTGGACCGATACGTTCCGGCTCACGCCCACGGTCATCTCCAGCGCATTGCGCTCCCTGTCCTGCGCGATGCTGTCGGAAAGCCTTTCCTCCGTGCCGTCGTCCTCCCTGGCGTAGGAGATCACTATGCCGGGGACGGTGACCTGACCGCGCGCGGTGCTGAGGGACTTTTGCCCGTCAATACCCTCGAGCGCGGCGCTGACATAGGTCTCGCCGGGGCCGACGGCGATGATTTTTTTGTTGGTCCGCCGATCCGTGCCCTCGCTCGGCTCCCCAACGGTCACGACGGTTTCTTCCCCGCTTTTGAATTCAATTTCCTTATAGTCCGCGTAGTCGGGGTAAAGGCTGACCCAGACGGCATGCTCCCTTTCCCCGGATTTGAACTCATACTCATCAAAGGACAGGGAGAATCTGTCGACATACGCGGGCTCAACGGTCACTTCACAGGTCGCCGTCGCGTTAGTCCCGTCCGCCAGCTTCACCGCGGCGGTGACCGTCGCCGTACCGGGGCCGACGGCGGTGACGGTTCCCCCGTCCACCACCGCGACCTTATCATTGCTGCTGCTCCACTCCACGTCCAGCCCCGAAGGGGTGACGATGAGCGTCACCGGTCTTCTCTGCTCAAACTTAATGGAGCTTTTGTCGAGCGAAATTGTCGTGCCTGCCGGGGGCGGGCCCGGATCGTCTCCGCCGGTCCCGGTACCTGTGCCGGTATCGCCGCCGCCGTCATCGGCCATCGACGGCACGGCGAGGCCCAGCGCCAGCACGATGCACAGCAGCAGCGCGCAGAGCCTGCGCAAAATATCATTTTTCATGGTTCATCGCTCCTTTGCGCGGGGTTGGTCTCAGTTCGTCGGTATCTCTGACATGTAGTTCTCACCCTTCCATACAGAGGGAAGGTTGCTGATTCTCATCTCGCCGTCATTGCTGACTCTGGCGCTGAACTGGAAATTTATAGTATTTTTGCCGTTTACATTGGCGACGTTCCATTCGTCACAAAGCACGTTCTGGATCGATACGCTGATATACTGGCAATCCTTGTTCACCTTGAAGCTGATCGAGTAGACATCCGCGCCATCCTTTTTGCTGTCATAAACCGGCGTACATCCGTTCAGGGACATATTCAAAGATCCCAAGGCGAAGTAGCTGCTTGTATGGCTCTCGCAGAGGTCAAGCTTCTGCCTGTTCTGGCCCATGGTTGTTTCATTTGTCCTGACCCAAAGCGGCTCGCTGAAGTACACCGTTATTACGCTGTCCTTAGCCATGAAAGCGTGATCCTTATCCACATTCATGATGTCGCTGTAATCGATGCCTGTCACCTTCGGCGGCGTCTCGTCGGTCATGGTAACGGTATAGTACGCGGCAAAGGAGTCCCCGGTGTCTCCGACGGACCTGCCGACGCATATGAAGGTATACATATTGCCCACTCTCATGTTTCTGAGCGGCGCGTTGGCGTAATACCCCTGGCTGGAGCCGGTGCTCCGCTCGCAGGTCACCGCGTTTCGGTCAACTATTTTTCCGCCCTCGTTGTAGTTTCCTCTGATAAGGTCGGCGTAGTTATTCTTCGAGGTCTGCGCGGCGTACACGTCAAACACGCTTCCGAGCGGATTGTTGTTCCCGTCGTAACAGCGCGCCATCATTGCGTCAATAACCGTTATTTTTGACAGGTTTTTAGTGATGGTGAAGGTATTGCCGTTCGCGTTATCCGTATAGCGATAGCTTGTGCCGCCGCCGAGAATATCCTTCTTGAATCCGGCGACGAAGGTATCTGGGGAGTTGGTCTGGCTCTCGAATGTCTGCCTGAACTGGCCGCCCTCGTCGTTGTTGTTGGCCAGGACATAACTTATGGTCGTCCTCTTGTCGGAGGATACGTCCATCGAGTTTGTTGCCGGCTGCAGGGTTATCACCGGACGTATCGGCTCAAGCGTCGTGAAGCGGTAGCAGTACACCTTGTCATTGGAGGCTCCCGAAACGCCCTCCGTGGTCAGGAACAGCAGGTATACCGTGTTCGGGTTCAGCTTGTTCAGATCGATGGATATGGCGACATTTGCCCCTCTCCTTCCGGTGTTGGCCTTTATAACTCCGGTGGGGAAGGTTTTGTCCCTGATGTCAGTATGGGTGGGGGAAACAGGGTTGTATTCATCCTTGTCCTTACCGGCTACCGGGATTTTTGAGAGCTTCGGCTGATCGCTCGCGCCCAGAGACGTTGTATCACCCGGCAGCGTTCCGCCCGCCACCGTCACCGACGGCAGGAAACTGCTGACGCCCTCCAGGCTGTTCTGCGACAGCGGGGAATTGGAGTTGACTCCGTTGAGCGTCAGGATCGGGGCCGCGACATAATACACGGTGCCCTCCCTGTTGAGCATCAGGTTAAACTGGGCGCTTGTGTCCCTGATCCCATTATAACCGACAGTCAGGTCGGTTATATCCGGCGGCAATCTGTCCGAGTAGGTCCGGTTAAGGCGGCGCGGGTCGGGGTCGCCGATTGCCACAACGCCCTCCGAAATCGCGTTGTCATAGGTGGTCTGGTCATTTCCTCCCATCAGCGTAAGCATGGGGTAATAGTCTCCCGCCACCACGGATATGTTGATGGTAACGTTATTATAGTTCCATTCCTTATACTTCGCGTTGTCGCCGATCGAGTCGATATGGATTGCGTACTCCGTCTTTTTCCAGTCCGGATCATTCAGCTTTTCAAGGGGCGTGGGATCCGCATCGGGATTAAGCACATCCCGCGCAAGGCTGCTGAAACGGGTCGCCGCAATGCCGCCTGTGCTTATCTCGATCGATTTGTCGTTCAGTTTTTCCCATGCCTTGTCAGTTCTCACGGGATCGCCGTTTGCGTCAAGCTCTCTGGAGTAAATCGAGTATTTCAGGCCTATGTTCGACCAGATGAGCATATCGCGGAACTTGTTCCTGTCCGCGTGGTCAACGGATATCGGGTCGACGACAAAGTTGAAGTCAATGCGTGAGTCGGGGTTGTCGACGTTGTCATCGGCTGACCAGCTGTCATCATTCCATACTTCGTCTATCGTCCCCGACTGTCCCATATCCACCTTCACGCGCGCGAACACCGTCTGGAACTTGGGCAGGTCCTGCGCTCCCATGGCGTTGGGCTTGAGCGCGGTGTCGTATATCCCCTCGACATGGAAATAATAGGTCGCGCCGCTGTCAAGGCTCAGCGCGCTGGCAGGCTGGCCGGACTCCGCGACTGTCGGGAAGGTGATCACCATACTGCCGTCCTCCATGCCAACGGTCGCGAAGCGGTAGTCTATCGTCCAGATGAGGTCTTTTTCTTCCTCATTGTCCTTATCACGCACCGTCACCTCCTTGTTGTTGGCGGTGGGGTCCGGGTACATCTTTATGAACTTGTGCAGCGCGTCGCCGAGAGCCTCCCTCGCGTCTTTCGCGGCATCCGAACTCGGCCCCTCTTTATCCACGGCGTTTTTCACATCCTCGTACAGCGACAGGAAATTTCCCTTCCCGTCCGTGCCGCCCTGTACGCGCTCGTCAAAGACAAGCCTTATATCCGTGTCGGCAAGCGGTTTGTCCTTCTCGCCCTCGTTAAAATTCGTAAACTCCTGCGTCACCTTTGGCGCTTCGTTGTCCGCAGTGCGCACGTTTATTTTTCCCACGCTCGCGGCGTAGTTCCCGGCGTTGTCCTTGGCGATGTAGTACACGTCGTAGGATGTCCCATAGGCCGCTTTATTAAGCCCGGAGATCGTAAAGCTCACGGCGGTATCCGCTTTCGTGGCCCTGGCGTTGTTGCCGCTGATCGCCCTGAAGGCGCCGGACTCCACCGTGACCTTCGCCTCGGTCGTGTTGAGTTCAAATCCCATGAAATCGGTGTTGCCCTCGGTCACTACCGCCCAGTACAGCCTGCCCGGCTCGTTGAGCGTGAAGGACACGGTCACCCGGTCCGCCTTGGACTCGGTCTGCCTGATATCCGTCACCACCGGCGGGGTCTCGTCGGGGGTGGTGAAGCTGACCGAGCGCACGCCGGACGAGTGGGCGTTGTCGTAGTCGTTGAGCCAGAGGTAGAGAGTATAGTTCGTCAGCTCCTCAAGCTGTATGCTGTTGACGTTCACGGGCTGGGTGTTGTTCTTGACAACGTCGACCACGCCGTAGCCGAGGTTGCCGCTGACCGCGCCGGACTTGAGCTCGTTGGCGGTCGGCGTGCTGCTGCCGCGGGGCAGAAGCGCGTAGTACATCTGGCAGCTCTTGTTGGTCATGACCGTGACCTGGGCGGTTTTGGTCGTGTTTCTGGTTATCACGGGGTAGCCCGAGGTGAAGGCCGGGGTGGTGTTGTCCGGCGTGGAGAAGGCCGTGACCTTCAGCGGGCTGTGGTTGCCGCGGCTGTCGACGAGTATGGCGCTGACGTAATACGACCCGTCGATCGTCAGGCCGGACACCTGCGCGGTGTACTCGGTTTTGGAGCTGGCCGCGTTTATCCTGCCGGAGCGGAGAATATTTCCGCCGTAGGCGGGGTTGGTGATAAGGTCGTCCTCGCTCACCGAGCCGTCGGCCAGGGCGCTGACCGCCCAGTAGACCGTGCCGGCCTTGTTGGTGGAGAACACCAGCGTGGCCGAGTTGGGCGCGACATTCCGCACCGCCGGGTAGCCGGAGAGCAGGCGCGGGTCGGCGGAGGACTCCGCCGCGGTGACGTTATTCATGGTCGTGCCGGTGATGTTGGAGGTTATGCCCGGGCGCACGGTTATGTTGTCGGGCAGGATGCCCACGTTGGTGCCCGCCGCGCCGACGTTCATGCTGCCGATATCGCCGTCGCCGGAGACTGACGCGCCCACGTCGAGGTTGAGCTCGTCGACTCTCGCCCCGGCCTCTACCCTCACGGCCGAGCCGGTGGCGTGCTCGTCGGAGGTGACCTTCGCGGCCGTGCCCTGCGATATCTCAAGGCTGGACTGGGGCGTGAGGTTCCTGACCTCCTTGATGTTCCCGGCCAGCTGGAGCTTCGTGCCCGGCTCGCCGTCGAGCTCTATCAGCGTCAGGCCGTAGCCGTTGGGCGTGGTATCCTCGACGTAGGCGTTGGTGCGCACGCTGGTTTTGCCGATGCGCGTGTCGCCCTCGGCGCGCACGGTGACGAACTGGTTGCTGATGTTGTCGACAATGAGCTCGTTGGCCGTGACGTTGCGCATGACGACGCTGGACTTGCTGGAGTTGGCCTCGCCCGCGCCGGCGACGATGATCTCGCCGTAGACGTCCACGTTTTCAAGCAGCACGTCGCCAAGGCCGATGCCGCCGGTGAGGTAGAGGTTGCCCACGACGGTGGTGTTGCGCAGGCTGACCCCGGAGCTGTTTATGGTAAGGTTGCCGTAGACGCTGCCGAGGCTCTCATCGCCGGGCTGGCTGATAAGCGAGCCGACGGCGCGCGAGAGCATGGCGGCGACCTCGCCGCGGGTTATGCTGTTTTTGGGCCGGAAGCTGCCGTCGCCGTAGCCGCTGATGACTCCGGCATCAGCCACCGCGCCGACAAGGCCGCGGCTCCATTCGCTCAGATCGCGGCTGTCGGAAAAGCCCAGCACCTCGCCGCTGGTGCCCTGGAGCATCATGTTGCGCGCGAGCAGCACCGCGGCCTGCTCACGGGTCAGCTCCGCCTGGGGCGAGGCCGTGTTGGCCGAGGTGCCGGTAAAATAGCCCACGTTGTAGGCTATGTCGATGTCGTCATAATACCAGTCACTGGTGAAAACGTCGGCGAAGGGGTTCCCGCCCGTAGTATCGTAGCCGTAGGCGCGGTTCATCATCGTGACGAACTCCGCGCGGGTTATGTTGCGCTCGGGGTAGAGGTTGCCGTTGATGTCCCCGCGCATGACGCCCCAGTTGACGAGCTGGTTGAGGTACGGCGTGGCCCAGCTGTCCGCGGCCTGGACGGGAAGCTCCAGGCCCGGCACGAGGCCGAGCAGCATTACAAGGCACAGCAGGGCCGTAAAGCCCCTGCGAAGCCCGTTTCGCACCGTCATCTGCCTGTGGTTTTTGTTCATTAAGTGTACCATCCTTTCCGTTGCGTCCGCCCCGCGCGGAGCGGGAGCGCAAATCCCGGCCTGCTGCCGGAACGGGTTTTAAACTGTATTCCTCCGGCGGCGCGCGCCGCCGGAGAATCTGTCAAAAAGCTTTCGCCTTTCAGGCTGTCAAAAATACCCCCCGTAGGGTCCGCGGCGGAGCGCAGCCTTCCCAAATCAGGGGCTCCGCCTCTGATCTGGTTATTTCGCGCTCTTGTGCCGGCGCGGGTGCATGCTCAGCTGCAGCGAGAACACCGACTCGCGCAGCAGCACCTCCTCATCATCGCACATGTTGACAAACTTGCCGGCGTACATCGTGACCCCGCCCTCAATGGGGACCTGGCGCAGCAGCTGGCAGCGGACGATAAGCGGCTGGCTGGTCACGGGGACCACCACCTCGATCACCTCGCCCTCGAAAAGGGTGTCGGGGCTGAAAAAGGCTATGCCGCCGCAGCTTATATCGCTGGAGAGGATCTTCCGCCGCCCGCTCCAGCGCCCGGTCACGGGATAGATATAGCTGGTGAACTTCACCGGCACGCGCAGGTTCTTGCGCTTGTCGCTGAACGCCGGGGCTAATTTCCTGACAACAAGCTGCACCATGTCGTTTCGGCTGCGCACGATATTCCCCTCATAGGACGGGGCGCTGTCCGTTATGGACATGAGCCTGACGGACTCATACTCGGTCACCTCGTCGATCTTGTCGTCAAGCACCCTCAGCTGCCAGTTGGGCGTGTCGGTGCGCCCCTCGATCTTAGCCTGGGCTATCGCCGCGCCGTCGCTGTCGAGCAGCAGGTAGGTTTTCTGGTCAAAGGCCATTTTCGTTCCCCTTTCTGCGGTTTGCTCTGAAACCGCGCTCGCCCTTATTCAACCGCCTCAGCCGCCGCGGCCTCGCGTGCCTCCTGAGCCCGGCCCTGGGCCTCCTCCGCCTTTTTCTCCGCCGCGGCGGGGTCAAAGTGCAGGAAGTAAACATATATCTCAACTATCGCCTTGTACAGCTCCTCCGGTATCTCCTGCCCGAGCTTGAGCTGGGTCAGTATAGTGGCCAGGGAGTTGTCCTCATATATCGGCACCCCGCTGTCCGAGGCTACCTCCACGATCTTCTCGGCCATGTAGCCCATGCCGGAGGCCACGATGACCGGCGCGCCGTCGCCCACGTCGTATTGCAGGGCCACGGCCTTTTTCGGGGGATTGCGTCTCGTGCTTGCGTCAGACTTTAACATTTACGCTGTTCTTCCCTTCAAAAATTTTCGGAAATACCTCCGTAAGCGTCACGGGCCGCTCCATCCTCCTGACGCTGACGCCCGCGCTGGTCAGGTCGTTTCGCGTGATTATCCGGTCCACGGCCTGCTCGATCTCCTTTGAAAACGCCGACGCCGCCTCGGGGCAGGCTATGGCGACCTCCACCTCGCGCTCGCGGCTGTTTATTATCACGTCGAACAGCCCCAGGCCCTGCACATCCATCTTCAGCAGAAGCCTCATGCACCTGCCGTTCCCGCGGCCGCCGTTTTTCCTGTCCTCGGCGTCCGCGTCCACCCACAGCTCGGAGAAAAGCCGCCTGTCATCCATCTCCAACGGGAGGATAAAATGGTTCACCGGCATGTACACGCTCTCGTTTATCAGCATCGCGGAGACGAGCTCCTTGAAAATCTGCTGCACCTCGGCGCTGCCCTCCCCGCGCAGGGCGTGGGCCGCGGCGGAGGCCAGGTGGTCGGCAAACTTCGCCGCGGCGGAGTTTTTGTCAAAGGAGCTTCCGTCGAGCAGCTTGAAAAGGGTATCGGAGTCGATATTCCCCAGCACGCCCTTGAGCGTGCCGTAGCCGGCGAGCTGGTGGAAGCTCTCGGCCACGCGCTCTTCCGAGCCGTTTTCATAACGCGCCGCGTCCAGGGCCAGCAGGCTCAAAAGCGCGCGGGAGGCGCCCATGTCGTGGGTCTGGCCGACGTAGGCCGACATGAAGGGGAAAACCTTCTGCTGCAAAATCTCCATCCCGCCGCGGCGGTCGCCGGCGGCGATGCTGTTTTCCAGCTCGGCCATTATCTGGCGCAGCTTATCCGCCCAGCTGGCCGGCATGGAGTCGGCCATCCCGGCCATGTTGCGCAAAATGTTGCCCTGGATGTGCCCGGTGGAGGAATAGTCGCTGTAGCTTTTGAGGAATTGCAGGATATCCGCGCGCACGCCCGCGGAGTCCGCGCGCGCGTAAGCGTTCCTTAGCAGCGTGAACAGGGCCCCGCCGAAGCGCGAGCCCATCTGAAGCTGGGAGGAAAGGAAGTTGAGCAGCTCGGACTGGTCCATCTTCATCAGCTCGATCGCCTGGGAGATCTCCCCGGCGATGCCCTCGCTCATTCCGGAGGAGACGACCGTGGCGTCCCTGCCCATGAGGCGCGACAGGCTCTGGCTTAAATCCTGGCTCTGGCGCAGCTGCTGAACAAATGTCTGGAAATTTGAGTCGTACCTTATCTGCCCGGATTCGCCGTACTGGCCGCTGTCCTGCTGCTCGGTCCGGTGGTCCGCCCCGGTAACCCGGCTGGGGTCCGGAACGTTCTGAATGTTCGTGTTGTCGGGCGAGACAGGAATATTTCGGTTGATTGTGGAGCTTTCATAGCCCGGTACGGGGTTGGTTGCTCCCAAAAGATCAGGCATTTTTTCGCACCTCTGAGATAAAACTTGGAAAACCTACTTAATTTTCATCCACACCCTGCCGATAATAATAAGAGAAATAAGATATTTACCGAGGTGATGCTTTTTATGGGCAGCGGAAATGAAATTCTGGATATGTATATCTATGAAACCGGCACTCTGCTTGAGCAACTGGAGACCATCGTCCTGGAGGCGGAAAAGGCAGATACCTTCTCTCAGGAGAATGTAAACGAGATTTTCCGCATCATGCATACCATCAAGGGCTCTTCCGCCATGATGGAGTTTGACTCACTGGCCCGCGTGGCCCACCGGATCGAGGATATGTTCTTCCTTATCCGGGAGGGGACCATGTCCGTGGTCCCGGAGGAGGACCGTCCGGCGCTGTTCGACGTGGTATTCCAGTCCATCGACTTCTTCCGGGGCGAGGTGGACAAGGTTGAAGCTGGCGAGCCTCTTAATACCGATATCGACAGTTTCATGGGAAATATTAATACCCTAATCTCTAAAATTAAAGGAGAACACTCCGAGCC